>NZ_JAAGPQ010000074.1:0-42177 GCF_017104985.1 Paraburkholderia sp. Ac-20342
TCAGCGCGGCGGTCTGTTTCGATTTGCGGCTGCGCGCCGGGCCCGGTTGCGCGGCGGCGGGCGTCACCGCGGCCGGCACGGGCCGCAGCGTGGTGGCGGCGTTGGCGGCGTCCGCCATCGGGGTGGCGACGTTGGCGCGGCCGTAATCGGCCGACTCTGCGGATTCCCCTTCACGCGCCGGTTTTTTCGCGGCGGAACGCGCGGGCGTGACGGCTTTGGCCTTGTATTCGTCAGGCGACAAAAGATTGCCGAGCTTGCTGGGGGGAGTAGGCAAAGGCATGGTTTCCCTCGAAATAATCGGGTCACATATCGTGCGCCGCCCGTCGCATTCTGCCGGTGCCCTCATGGGGCACACAGTTTGCGCGAGGAGGCGCGCATTCGGTCTAGAGATGCCGGTTCGCCTGGTCTTCGATAGGCTCCTTGACGGAAGCGCGCAACCGGATGAACGAACGGTTGCGCGCAATTAAAAAAGCCGCCGTCCCGGCATTCGGGACAGGCGGCTCGACGACGATGCTCGCGTTGCGCCTCACGAACCGAACGGTTCCGGTCGATCCGGTCAAGCGGCCGTCAGATCTGGCGCAGCGGAGAAAAATGTGGGGTGAACAGGCACTCATTGCGGCCCAATATAACGCGCATCAAAGCGCTTGTACAGCCTCCAGGATTTCGTCGACGTGGCCCGGCACTTTTACGCCGCGCCATTCCTGGCGCAGCACGCCGTTGGCGTCGATGAGGAACGTGGAGCGCTCGATTCCCCGTACTTCTTTGCCATACATTTTCTTCATTTTGATGACGGCGAAGAGCGCGCACAGCTTTTCTTCCTGATCCGAAATCAGCGGGAAGGGCAGTTCGAGCTTGGCCTTGAAGTTGTCATGGGAGCGCAGGCTGTCGCGCGACACGCCGATGATTTCCGCGCCCGCCTTCCTGAATTTGGGGTACAGATCGCGGAATTGCAGGCCTTCGGTCGTGCAGCCCGGCGTGTTGTCCTTCGGATAGAAATACAGCACCACCTTTTTGCCCCGCAGTTTGGACAGCGTGATCTCGCCACCGGTCGCGGGGGCGGTGAAGTCGGGGACGGGTTGGTCGACTGCGATGGACACGAGGTTCTCCGGTTGTGGTGGCCGGTGCCGGCTTGCTGCCGCGGCGTCGGCCGGTCTGTCGTCGAGACTTTTATTGGGGAGCGGGCGGTGCGCCGTGGTTGTGCGCGGCAGCCGGACACTCGGGCCCGGCCGCTTGGTTCAGGGCTGGACGATCAGCTCGCCGGAGCGCCCTGGAATTTCGCCCCATGTAACAGCGTACGATGGCAGCGTGCCGCGGTCTAGCGTCGCGTAATAATCGCCCATCGTCGCGAACGTGTGGCCCTGGGCGCGCCAGCCTTCGAGCAGCTGTTCGAACACCGGCGCGAGCTTCTGTCCTTCGAGTTCCGCGTGCAGCGTGAACACCTGGTCGTGCGGATTGTTTTCCGTGTGCCTGAGCATCGACGCGGCGACGTTGTGAATGTCGACACCGTCGATACCGAGCACTTCGTCGAGCGTGGGCAGCGTGGTCGGCATCTGCACGTGCGCGAGCGTTTTGCCGTCGACCACCGGCAGATACGGCGAGCGGCCGCGGCCGTCGGACGCGTAGCGCATGCCCCACGCGTCGATCTGCGCGAACGCGTGGCCGTTCATCTGCCAGCCCGCCGCGCCGTGGGTGATGGGCGGCGCGCCGAATATCTCCGCGAAACGGTCGTGGCTCTGCTGCATCTGCGCGACGGTCCACGCGCGGTCTTTCGCGCGCACGTTGTCCTGCCAGTACACGTGGTCCCACGTATGAATGCCGCACTCGAAACCGGCCTCGTGGATCGCGCGCATCTCGGCGGCCGCCTTCGCGCCGATGTCGGGACCGGGCAGCAGCACACCGTACAGCAGCTGCTTCACGCCGTAGTGCTCGACCACCGAGGTGCGCGACACCTTCTTCAGAAAGCCCGGCCGCAGTACGCGGCGCATGGCCCAGCCGGTGTGGTCGGGTCCGAGGCTGAACAGGAACGTGGCGCGGGCCTTGAAGCGGTCGAAGATGCGGGCGAGATTCGGCACGCCTTCGCGGGTGCCGCGCAGCGTGTCGATGTCGATCTTCAGGACGATGCGAGCCAAGGACGCGCCCTTATTGCTGTTCGACGAGCGCGCGGGCTTCGGCGACGTGGCCGCGATAGGCCTCGAAAATCTTGCGCAGCGCTTCGTCGAAGGTCGAGGTGGGCGCCCAGCCGAGTTCCTGCATCGTGTTGTCGATTTTCGGCACGCGGTTCTGCACGTCCTGGTAGCCGGTGCCGTAGTACGCGCCCGACGACGTCTCGACGAGCTGCACCTGGCGGGCCATTTCCGCGTATTCGGGGAATTCGGCCGCGAGCGCGAGCATCTTGTGCGCGAGCTCGCGCACCGAGAAATTATTGGTCGGGTTGCCGATGTTGTAGATCTTGCCGGTGGCTACGCCGTTTTTATTCTCGATGATCTTCATCAGCGCGCTGATGCCGTCGTCGATGTCGGTGAACGCGCGCTTCTGCGCGCCGCCGTCGACGAGGCTGATGTTCTCGCCGCGCACGATATGACCGAGGAACTGCGTGACCACGCGCGAGCTGCCTTCCTTCGGCGTGTAGATCGAGTCGAGGCCCGGGCCGATCCAGTTGAACGGACGGAACAGCGTGAAGTTCAGGCCCTCCATGCCGTAGCCCCAGATCACGCGGTCCATCAGCTGCTTCGAGCAGGCGTAGATCCAGCGCGGCTTGTTGATCGGGCCGTACGACAGCACCGACTCTTCCGGATCGAACTGCTCGTCCGTGCACATGCCGTAGACCTCGGAGGTCGACGGAAACACGAGGTGCTTGCCGTACTTGACGGCCGAACGCACGATCGGCAGGTTCGCCTCGAAGTCGAGCTCGAACACGCGCAGCGGCTGCTTCACGTAGGTGGCGGGCGTGGCGATCGCGACGAGCGGCAGGATCACATCGCACTTCCTGATGTGATATTCGACCCATTCCTTGTTGATCGTGATGTCGCCTTCGAAGAAGTGCATCCGCTCGTGATTGACGAGGTCGCCCAGACGTTCGGTCTGCATGTCCATCCCGAACACTTCCCAGTCGGTCGTCTCGAGAATGCGCTTGGACAGGTGGTGGCCGATGAAGCCGTTCACACCCAGAATCAGGACTTTTTTCATGAATGAGTTTGGAATAGCTGGGCGAATTCCGCCGGAGTGACGACAGTCTCGCTGTCGCCATGCTGATGCCGCAATTCGTGGATGGCGATCGCTCGGCCATCGCCGCAGATCGCGAAAACGGCATTATCGCTTACGTGCAGGCCCGGCGGCAAATCCGAGCGAAGCGCGCCGGGCGCGGCCAGGCGGGCGCGCGCGACGATCAGGCGCCGGCCGTTCAGGTCGGTGAACGCGCCCGGATAGGGGGGCGCGACTGCCCGGATCAGGTTATAGACCTGTTGCGCCGACTGCTTCCAGTCGATGCGGCCGTCTTCGGGCTTGCGCCCGCCATAGTAGCTGCCGTGCGCGAGATCGTTCGGCAGATGCGGCGCCTCGCCCGCCAGCAGCGCCGGCAGCACGCGCCACAAGGTTTGCTCGGCCGCGACCGTGACCTTGTCGAACACCTGCGCGGCGGTGTCGTCGGGCAGGATCGGCACCGGCGTTTGCGCAACGATCGCGCCCGCGTCGGGTTTGGCAGCCATCTCGTGCAGCGTCGCGCCGGTTTCGGTCTCGCCGTTGAGCACCGCCCAGTTGGTCGGCACGCGGCCGCGATACTTCGGCAGCAGCGAGCCGTGCATGTTGTAGGCGCCCCGCGCGGCGATCGCGAGCAGGTCGACCGGCAGCATGTGGCGGTAGTAGAACGAGAAAATGAAGTCCGGCCGCGCGGCGCTCACCGCGGCGCGTAGCTCGGGGCTTTTCGGATCGGCCGGCGTGAGAACGGGAATGCCGTGCTCGGCCGCGACCGAAGCGACGCTGCCGAACCAGATGTTTTCGCTCGGGTTGTCCTCGTGCGTGACGACGAGCGCCACCTCGACGCCGCGCGCGAGCAGCACCTGCAGGCAGCGCACGCCGACGTTGTGATACGCGAATACGACGGCACGCGGCTTCATGGCTCACGCCCCTGATCGGCGAGCGGCGCCGGCTGCACGCCCTGCACGACGCTTTGACGCGGCGCTTCGGCGACGGCCGTGCCGTTGCGTTCCTCGAGTATGGTCTGCACCAGGTAGCGCGGCCGTGCGCGCACCTGCTGATAGATCCGACCGATGTATTCGCCGAGCAGCCCGAGCGCGAAGATGATGACGCCGAGCAGGAAGAACGTGATGGCGAACAGCGTGAACACGCCTTGCACTTCCGCGCCGATGATGAAGCGGCGAATCAGCAGCAGCACGAACAGCGCCGCGGAGCCGAGCGACAGGATCACGCCGATGAACGACAGCCATTGCAGCGGCACCACCGAAAAGCCGGTGACGAGGTCGAAATTGAGGCGGATCAGCGAATAGAGCGAGTACTTCGACTCGCCGGCGAAGCGCTCCTCGTGCGCGACCTCGATCTCGACCGGGTTCTGCGCGAACGTGTACGCGAGCGCCGGAATGAACGTGTTGATCTCGCCGCAGCGGTTGATCGTATCGACGATGTGGCGGCTGTACGCGCGCAGCATGCAGCCCTGGTCGGTCATCTTGATGCGCGTGATGCGTTCGCGCAGATGGTTCATCGCGCGCGAGGCCTTGCGGCGCCACAGGCTGTCCTGGCGCTGCATGCGGATCGTGCCGACGTAGTCGTAGCCCTCGCGCATCTTCGCGACGAGCTTGGCGATTTCCTCGGGCGGATTCTGCAGGTCGGCGTCGAGCGTGATGACGATGTCGCCGCGCGATTGCTCGAAGCCCGCGAGAATCGCCATGTGCTGGCCGTAGTTGCCGTTCAGCAGGATCACGCGGGTCGCGTCGGGCCGCGCGCGGAACTGCTCGGCGAGCAGCGCGGGGGATTTGTCGCGGCTGCCGTCGTTGATGAAGATCACTTCATAACGGGTGCCGAGCGCGTCGAGCGCCGGATAGAGGCGCGCGAACAGCGCCGCCAGGCCGGCTTCCTCGTTGTACACCGGAATGATGATCGACACTTCCGGTGCGACGGCGCGATGTTCCGAATAAGTCATGTCCGCTTATTTTCCGTATTGTTCGCAAATTTCGTTGACCGCGCGGCACACGCGCTCGACGTCGCCTTCGTTCATCAGCGTGAAGAGCGGCAGCGTGACGGTGGCGGCGCCGAAGCGCTCCGCGTGCGGGAACATGCCTTCCCTGAAGCCGCGCGCGCGATACAGCGTGAACAGGTGGATCGCCGGGTAGTGCACGCCCGAGCCGATGCCGCGCTCCTTCAACTGGCCCATGAAGCCGGCGCGGTCGAGCGAGAGCCGCTCGAGCGGCAGCGTGATCTGGAACATGTGCCAGTTGCTGTTCTCGAAATCGGCGCACGGCAGGCCGACGCCGAGCCTGAGCGCCGCGCCGCCCTCGAAGCCCGCGAAGTACGCGCGCGCGAGTTTCCTGCGCTGCGCGAGGAAGCGCGCGAGATGCGGCAGCTGGCCGAGGCCGACGCGCGCCGCGACGTCCGTCAGGTTGTACTTGCCGCCGAGCACGTCGCAGTCCATGCCGTCGAAGCCGGTGCGCGTGATGCCCTGCAAGCGGTACTTCTGCGCGAGCACCGCCTCTTCCTCGTTGTTGAGGACGAGCGCGCCGCCCTCGATCGAGGTGAGGTTCTTGTTTGCGTGGAAGCTGAACGAGACGATGTCGCCGAGCTTGCCGATGCGCTCGCCGTTCCAGCTGGAGCCGAACGCCTGCGCGGCGTCTTCGATCACGCGCAGCTGGTGCGCGCGGGCGATCGCGTAGAGGCGGTCCATGTCGACCGGCAGGCCGGACAGATAGACCGGCAGCAGCGCCTTGGTGCGCGGCGTGATCGCCTTTTCGAGCAGATCGAGGTCGATGTTGCGCGTGACCGGGTCGATGTCGACGAACACCGGCGTCGCGCCGGTTTCGATGATGACGTTGCTGGTCGAGACCCACGTTGCCGGCGTCGTGATGACTTCGTCGCCGGGGCCCACGCCCGCGATGCGCAGCCCGATTTCGAGCGTCGCGGTGCCGGAATTGAAGGTGCGCACCGGCCGGCCGCCGCAGAACTCGGAGAGCGCGGCCTCGAACTTCTGGTTCTGCGGGCCGGTGGTGATCCAGCCGGAACGCAGCACCTCGGCGACGCCCTCGATCGTTTCCTCATCGATCTCGGGTTTGACAAACGGCAAAAACGGGACGGTTGACTGGCTCATGAATGCATCGCTCGATTGAAAGGGGCGCAGCCCGAAGGGCGCGAAGTAAACCACAAACCACGCACAAACCCAAGTCCGCGGCGAGAAAAACGAAACCTCACAGCTTAACGCGCCGAACCTTACGTCTCGCTTAGGCGGCGCGCGCGCCGCTCGGGTTCCTGATGGCTTCCTGCAAGGTTGCCTGGCCGGGCGCGTGCCGCATGGCCGGCGCGGGCAATAAACGGTAATAGAACGTGCCCGGCAAGCCGCTGCCGGGGCGTTGCGCCTAGCTGCGCGCGAGCACGACCACGCCGACGAGGATGATGCCGATGCCGACCAGCTTCTGCACCGACATCACTTCGCCGAACAGATACCACGCGGCGAGCGCGTTGACGACGTAGCCGAGCGAGAGCATCGGATAGGCGATCGATACGTCCACGCGCGAGAGCCCGACGATCCACACCGCCACGCTGACCACGTAGCAGGCGAGCCCGCCGATGATCGGCGGCTGGGTCGCGAGCTTGAAGCCGATGGGCAGGATGTTCGCACGGGTGAATTCGAAGTGTCCAACGGCATTCGTGCCGGCCTTGAGCAGCAGCTGCGCGCCGGCGTTCAGCGTGACGCCGGCGAGGATGCAGAAGAGGGAAATCGGGTTCATCGAGCGTGGGGGTCCAGAGTGGGGGTCAGGGTTGCGGTTTGGCCGGGGCGGCCGGGAGCGGCTTCATCACCACCACGCGGCGCGCATCGCGCGCGATTACCTGCATCGGCAGGCCCTGCTTGAGCAGCCGGTCGTAGGTCGGCGGCGGAATCAGCGCGAGTGCGTAACGGTCGGCCTTCCAGCGCTCGATCCACGCATCGACGGTCGGCACCCATTTCTGCGGCTCGACCGAGACGCCGAACGCGAGTTCGTCCGGATGTTCGACCATGATCATCGTGTGGCCGACATAGAACGGCAGCGTGTGGTCGAGCACGCCGACCGAGTAGAACGGCGTATCGGCCGGCAGCTTCGCGAGCTGCGCGCGGATCGGCGGCGCGAGCGGCGCGCCCGAGCTGAGGCGCCCGAACACATCGTGGCCGGTGCCGGCGATCGTGGCGAGCAGCAGCCATGCCGCACCGAAGGCGGCGAGCGCGCCGAGGCCGGCGTGCCGGCCGTTCGGGTCGCGGCGGTTCAGCCACAGCGCGAACAATGTGAACACGAACGCGACGGCCAGCGCGGCGAGCACCCACACGCGAAACGCCACGTACAGCTCGGTGGGATTGCGCGCCGTGCCGAAGCGCGGCAGGAACAGCGCCGCAAACGCGCCGACCACGAAAAAGAGCGCATAGCCGGCCAGATGGCGGCGCAGCTGGTCGCGCGTGACGAGCGGCAGGTACATGCCGATCAGCATCGCGATGGGCGGGGCGATCGGCAGCGTGTAGGACAGCAGCTTCGAATGCGACGCACTGAAGAACAGGAAGATGAAGACGATCCACGTGAGCATCAGCGTGACTGGCGCGAAGCCGTTCGGCTGGCGCGGCTGGCGCCACGCGTGGCGCACGCTCTGGAACGTCACCGACAGCCACGGCAGGAAGCCCACCAGCAGCACCGGCACGAAGTAGTAGAACGGGCCGGGCCGGTTCTGCTCGGGCGTCAGATAGCGCTCGAACTGCTGGACGATGAAGAAGAAGTTCAGGAACTCGGGATTGCGCTCCTGCACGAGCACGAACCACGGCGTCACGATCGCGAAAAAGACGATCAGGCCGCTCACCAGATGCAGGCGCTTCCAGAGCGCCCAGTCGCGCGCGATCAGCGTGTAGATCACGAGCACGGCGCCCGGCAGGATCAGGCCGACGAGGCCCTTGGAGAGCACCGCGAGCGCCATCGAGGCCCAGCACACCCACATCCAGCCGCGCACGCACGAGGTCGGTAGATTGGGCCGCTGGGCGAGCAGCAGCGCGCACAGCGTGAGCGTCATCCAGAACGACAGGCCCATGTCGAGCGTGTTGAAGTGGCCCATCAGGTTCCAGTATGGAGAGCAGGCCAGCACGAGCGCCGCGAACACGCCGCTCGCCGCGTTGAACACGCGCGCGCCGGTGAAGCCGAGCAGCAGCACGCCGGCGAAGCCCGTCAGCGCGGTGTAGAGCCGCGCCTGCCATTCGCCGATGCCGAACCAGGCGAAGGTGAGCGCGTTCGCCCAGGTTTGCAGCGGCGGCTTCTCGAAATACTTGTAGGCGTTGTAGCGCGGCGTGATCCAGTCGCCGGTCAGGAACATCTCGCGCGCCATTTCGGCGTAGCGGCCCTCGTCGCTCGGCAGCAGATGCCGCCAGCCGAGCGGCACGAACCAGATCACGGCGAGAGCCAGCACCAGCAAGAGGATCGCGGTGCGATTGAGCGGTAGCCTCGACGGCGTATCGTTCATGAATGTCAACCTTTCTGGCGGCGCCGCGCTGGACGGCGCGGCGTCGTTGTTCTTGAAATGGCGGCCGGTCGCGCCGGCGCGGTGAGTCGCGGCCCGCCGGGGACGGGTCGCGGTGACGGCGGGCGCGGCATTGCCGTGCCGCGCCGGGCTAGGCTTCGATCAGCAACGCGGCCGCGACCTTGCGGCCCTCGGCCATCAGAATGTTGTAGGTGCGGCAGGCGGCCTTGAAGTCCATCGTTTCGACGCCGATGCGCTGCGCGGTGAGCGCGGCGGTCAGGCGCGGATGCGGGAAGCGCAGCTTCTCGCCACTGCCGAATACGACCACTTCGGGCGCGGCGTCGCTCAGCATCGCGAAGTGCTCGGCGCTCAGTTGCCCGAAGGACGACACGGGCCAGGGAATGACCGGTCCGTCCGGCAGCACGAGAATGCTGCCCGTATGACGCACCAGATTGATTTCGACGTAGTCGGCGCCGTAGCCGGTGACGGTGTTCAGCGCGCCGCTGGAATCCTGATGTAATTTCAAATTGGTTTTCCGAAGTCGTCGTGAGACATCATGCCTGTGGGCGGCCTTGCCGGATGCGGCGCGGCCGGCGCGGTTCGATGCGCGTGATCGATGCGCATGGGGCACGGAAGCGGCCGAAAAGGCTTGCCGTTGCGGTTGGTGCATTGCGGAAGTCGGCCAAAATCCGCTAAATTATAACTTTTTAGCCGCCTTGCGGCGCCCCTTGCTCATGTGTCGCCACAAGCCGCGCCCGAGCGCGTCGGCGTGGCCCACCGGCTACCTGCGTTGGCGTCGCGTGCGTTCGCCGCGCGCTTTCGGCGGCTTTTCCCGTTGCTTGGTTCCTGCTCGCGCCGCCCGCGGTGGCCCGAAAGATCGACCAATCCGCGGCTGGCGGCCGTCGCCGGCGCTGCCGCGTCTGAATCCCGTAGCGGCGAATCTGCGCGGCCCGGCGGCGTCAGCCGGGCCCGTTTGCCCCAGGGTTTGCCCAAGCCATCAACTAGGATGAAGTGCCCGCCGTGAAACCGATTCTCAAATCCAACAAATTGCTGAATGTCTGCTACGACATTCGCGGGCCCGTCCTCGAACACGCGAAGCGGCTCGAAGAAGAGGGCCATCGCATCATCAAGCTGAACATCGGCAATCTTGCGCCGTTCGGCTTCGAGGCGCCGGACGAGATCATTCAGGACATGATCCTGAATCTGCCCGGTTCGTCCGGCTACTCCGATTCGAAGGGCGTGTTCTCGGCGCGCAAGGCGATCATGCACTACACGCAGCAAAAGGGCGTGCAGGGCGTCGAGCTCGACGACATCTACATCGGCAACGGCGCGTCCGAGCTGATCGTGATGGCGCTGCAGGGCCTCGTCAACAACGGCGACGAAGTGCTGCTGCCGGCACCCGACTACCCGCTGTGGACCGCCGGCGTGAGCCTCGCGGGCGGCACGCCGGTGCACTACATCTGCGACGAGTCGAACCGCTGGATGCCGGATCTCGACGACATCCGCGCGAAAATCACGCCGAACACGCGCGCGCTCGTCGTGATCAACCCGAACAACCCGACCGGCGCGCTGTATTCGGACGAACTGCTGCTCGGCCTCATCGAGATCGCGCGCCAGCACGGCCTCGTGATCTTCGCCGACGAGGTCTACGACAAGATCATCTACGACGGCAAGAGCCACACGGCACTGGCCTCGCTCTCCGAAGACGTGCTGACGGTCACCTTCAACAGCCTCTCGAAAAGCTACCGCTCGTGCGGCTATCGCGCCGGCTGGATGGCGATTTCGGGCCTGACCGGCGAGAACCGCCGGCTCGCGAAAGACTATCTCGAAGGGCTCGGCATTCTCGCGTCGATGCGCCTGTGCCCGAACGTGCCGGGCCAGTACGCGATCCAGACCGCGCTCGGCGGCTACCAGAGCATCAACGACCTGATCGTGCCGAGCGGGCGGCTCTACAAGCAGCGCGAACTCGCCTACGAGATGCTGACGGCAATTCCGGGCGTGAGCTGCGTGAAGCCCGAGGCGGCGCTGTACATGTTCCCGCGCCTCGACCCGAAGGTGTATCCGATCCAGAACGACCAGCAGTTCATCCTTGACCTGCTGCTCGAAGAGCGCGTGCTGCTCGTGCAGGGCACCGGCTTCAACTGGAAAACGCCGGATCACTTCCGCGTCGTGTTCCTGCCGAACGTCGACGACCTCGCGGATTCGATCAACCGGATCGCGCGCTTCCTCGACGGCTACCGCAAACGTCATACAGCCTGAACCGGCCGCGCGTACGATGTGGCGCATGATGTGACCGATGCGCGCGCCGCACGTACCACCCCGACACCCTTTTCAAACCTCTACTAGAAACACACGCTGCATGGAACCGATCAAAGTTGGACTGCTGGGCTTCGGCACGGTAGGCAGCGGCACCTTCACGGTACTGCGCCGCAATCAGGAAGAAATCAAACGTCGCGCGGGCCGCGGCATCGAGATTGTGCGCATTGCCGTGCGCAACCCGGCCAAGGCCACCGCGGCGCTCGGCGGCGCAGCCGGCAGCGTGGCGCTGAGCGACGACTTCAACGCGGTGGTCGACGATCCCTCGATCGACATCGTCGCGGAAATGATCGGCGGCACCGGCATTGCGCGCGAACTCGTGCTGCGCGCGATCAACAACGGCAAGCATGTGGTCACGGCCAACAAGGCGCTGCTCGCGGTGCACGGCACCGAGATTTTCGAGGCGGCGCGCGCGAACGGCGTGATGGTCGCGTTCGAGGCGGCGGTGGCGGGCGGCATTCCGATCATCAAGGCGCTGCGCGAAGGGCTGACGGCGAACCGCATCCAGTACATCGCCGGCATCATCAACGGGACGACCAACTACATCCTCTCGGAGATGCGCGACCGCGGGCTCGATTTCGCGACCGCGCTGAAGGCCGCGCAGGATCTCGGCTACGCGGAAGCGGACCCGACCTTCGACATCGAAGGCGTCGACGCCGCGCACAAGGCGACGATCATGAGCGCGATCGCGTTCGGCGTGCCGGTGCAGTTCGACAAGGCCTACGTCGAGGGCATCAGCAAGCTCGCCGCGATCGACATCAAATACGCCGAGGAACTCGGCTACCGCATCAAGCTGCTCGGCATCACGCGCCGCACCGATAAAGGCATCGAATTGCGTGTGCATCCCACGCTGATTCCGGAAAAGCGCCTGCTCGCCAACGTGGAAGGCGCGATGAACGCGGTGGTCGTGCACGGCGACGCGGTCGGCACGACGCTCTACTATGGCAAGGGCGCGGGCGCGGAGCCGACGGCGTCCGCCGTGGTCGCCGATCTGGTCGACGTGACGCGCCTGCACACGGCCGACCCCGAGCACCGCGTGCCGCATCTCGCGTTCCAGCCCGATAGTCTGTCGAACACGCCGATCCTGCCGATCGACGAGGTGACGAGCGGCTACTACCTGCGCCTGCGCGTCGCCGACGTAACGGGCGTGCTCGCCGACATCACGCGCATCCTGGCCGATACCGGCATTTCGATCGACGCGCTGCTGCAAAAGGAGTCGGAATTCGTCGACGCGAAGGGCAAGGGCGAAACCGACATCCTGCTGATCACGCACGAAACGGTCGAAAAGCAGGTCAACGCCGCGATCAGGTCGATCGAGGCGCTCAAGACCGTCGTCTCGCAAGTCACGAAGCTGCGCATGGAAGCGCTGAACTAGGCCGAACTATGAACTACCTTTCCACGCGCGGCGCCGGAGCCGGCGAGCGCCATACCTTCTCCGACATCCTGCTCGGTGGTCTCGCGAAAGACGGCGGCCTGTATCTGCCGGCCGAGTATCCGCGTGTCACGCAGGGCGAACTGACGCGCTGGCGCACGCTGCCGTACGCGGACCTCGCGTTCGAGATCCTCGCGAAGTTCTGCGACGACATTCCCGCGGAAGACCTGCGCGCGCTCACGCGCAAGACCTACACGGCCGCGACCTACTGCAACGTGCGCGACGACGAAAGCGCCGCGCAGATTACGCCGCTGAAGACGCTCGGCGTCGAGAACGGCGCGCCGCTGTCGCTGCTGGAGCTCTCGAACGGGCCGACGCTCGCGTTCAAGGACATGGCGATGCAGCTGATCGGCAATCTGTTCGAGTACGCGCTGGCGAAGCACGGCGAAACGCTGAACATTCTCGGCGCGACCTCGGGCGACACCGGCAGTGCCGCCGAATATGCGATGCGCGGCAAGCAGGGCATCCGCGTGTTCATGCTGTCGCCGCACAAGAAGATGAGCGCGTTCCAGACCGCGCAGATGTACAGCCTGCAAGACCCGAACATCTTCAACCTCGCGGTGGAAGGCGTGTTCGACGACGCGCAGGACATCGTCAAGGCAGTCTCGAACGATCACGCGTTCAAGGCGAAGTACAAGATCGGCACGGTCAACTCGATCAACTGGGCGCGGGTCGTCGCGCAGGTCGTCTACTACTTCAAGGGCTATTTCGCCGCGACGCAGAGCAACGACGAGCGCGTGTCGTTTACGGTGCCGTCGGGCAACTTCGGCAACGTGTGCGCGGGTCACATCGCGCGCATGATGGGGCTGCCGATCGAGAAGCTCGTGGTCGCGACCAACGAGAACGACGTGCTCGACGAGTTCTTCCGCACCGGCATCTACCGCGTGCGCAAGGCGGCCGAGACGTATCACACGAGCAGCCCGAGCATGGACATCTCGAAGGCGTCGAATTTCGAGCGCTTCGTGTTCGATCTGCTCGGCCGCGATCCGGCGCGCGTGCTGCAACTGTTCCGCGACGTCGAGGAGAAGGGCGGTTTCGACCTCGCGGCAAGCGGCGATTTCGCGCGCGTGAAGCAGTTCGGTTTCGTGTCCGGCCGCAGCAGCCACGACACGCGCGTCGAGACGATCCGCGACGTGTTCGAGCGCTATGACACGATGATCGATACGCACACGGCCGACGGCTTGAAGGTCGCGCGCGAGCATCTGCAAGCGGGCATTCCGATGATCGTGCTCGAGACCGCGCAGCCGATCAAGTTCGGCGAGACGATCCGCGAGGCGCTGCTGCGCGAACCGGAGCGGCCGGCGGCATTCTCGGGGCTCGAGTCGCTGCCGCAGCGCTTCGAGGTCGTGCCGGCGGATGCGCAGCGCGTGAAGGACTTTATCGTCGCGAATACCGGCGAATAAGGGGGGGGCGGCGGCATCTCACGAGGCGCGCCGCTTCTCTTCTCTTCAGACTTCTCTCCAGGCTCCCCGCCAGGCGACGCGGCGCATGCGTCGCGAAAACACGCCGGCCGCGCACCCTCGCGGCCGGGCGTCGAGAAAGACAAAAAGCGCTGCGTCGCGCGAGACCGCCCGCGCCGATGGCGTCGGCCGCTACAATATTCTTTTAACCTGCGGCTTCGAACTCCGAGATGTCCACACCAACGCCCCGCGCTCCCATGCTCGCCACTGCCGATGCGCTGGCGATCCTGCTCGACGCAGCGCGCCCGATCGACGGTATCGAAACGCTGCCGACGCTCGACGCGCTGAACCGCGTGCTCGGCGCCGACGTCACGTCGCCGCTCGACGTCCCGCCGATGAACACGAGCGCGATGGACGGCTACGCGGTCCGCCTCGCCGATCTCGCGCACGGCAGCCGCCTGCCGGTCTCGCAACGCATCCCGGCCGGCCATGCGCCGGCGCCGCTTCAGTCCGGCACGGCGGCGCGCATCTTCACCGGCGCGACGGTGCCGCCCGGCGCGGACGCGGTCGTGATGCAGGAGCAGACCGAAGCGGCCGGCGACGAAGTCACGATCGTGCATCGTCCGCAGACGGGCGAATGGATCACGGCGCAGGGCGCCGACATTCGCCAGGGCGCGGTGATCCTGCCGGCCGGCACGCGGCTCACGCCGCAGGCGCTCGGGCTCGCGGCTTCGGTCGGTTGCGCGCGGCTCGCGGTGCGGCGGCGCGTGAAGGTCGCCGTGTTTTTCACCGGCGACGAACTGACGATGCCGGGCGAGCCGCTGAAGCCGGGCGCGATCTACAACTCGAATCGCTTTACGTTGCGCGGGCTGCTCGAAAAGCTCGGCTGCGAAGTCACCGACTACGGCATCGTCGCCGATCGGCTCGAGGCGACCCGCGCGACGCTGCGCGAAGCCGCGCGGGCGCATGACCTGATTCTCACGTGCGGCGGCGTGTCGGTCGGCGAGGAAGATCACGTGAAGCCGGCGGTCGAGGCGGAAGGGCGTCTGTCGATGTGGCAGATCGCGATGAAGCCGGGCAAGCCGCTCGCGTTCGGCGCGGTGCGCCGCGCGGCGGGAGCGGAGGGTGCGGCATCCGTGGGGGCTGAGGCCTCTTCATCGGCGGCGTCGGCGGCTTCGGCAGCGTCCGCGACTCCCACGGCGGCCGAAACGTTTTTCATCGGCCTGCCCGGCAATCCGGTGTCGAGCTTCGCGACGTTCCTGCTGTTCGTGCGGCCGTTCGTGCTGCGGCTGGCCGGCGTGCAGGCGGTCGTGCCGCGCGCGCTGTCGCTGCGCGCCGACTTCACGCAGGCCAAGGCCGATCGGCGCAACGAGTTTCTGCGCGCGCGCGTCAACGCGGCGGGCGGGCTCGATCTGTTTGCGAATCAAAGCTCGGCCGTGCTGACGTCGACCGTGTGGGGCGACGGCCTGATCGACAATCCGCCGAATCACGCGATCAGCGCCGGCGAAACCGTGCGCTTCATTCCGTTTTCCGAACTGCTGAACTGAGGCCGGGCCGCCGCCGCATCCGTGGCGGCGCCGGCGGCATTCCGATGAAGATTGAACTCCGATACTTTGCGAGCGTGCGTGAAGCGCTCAACCGGTCCGACGAAACCGTCGACGTACCCGATGGCGTGGCGACCGTCGGTGACGTGCGCGCCTGGCTGCGCGTGCGCGGCGGCATCTGGGCCGAAACGCTCGCCGAGGGCCGCGCGCTGCGCATGGCCTGCAATCATGTGATGACCGATGCGAGCACCCGCATTACCGAGGGCTGCGAGGTCGCGTTCTTTCCGCCCGTCACGGGCGGCTAGGGCGTGCTTGCCGCCTGCTTTGCAACCACTTTGCAGCCACCTTCGACGCCGCGCGGTTCTAGGCCGCGTGCGCATCGATTCGCCGCGCACACGCGGTAAAAGCCCGAGGAGCCGCTCATGCCCGTTCGCGTCCAGACCGAAGACTTCGACCTTAGCGCCGAGGTGGCCGCGTTGCGCGCGCGCAATCCGAAGATCGGCGCGGTCGCGTGTTTCGTCGGCACGGTGCGCGACCTGAACGAAGGCAGCGCGGTCGAGACGATGGAGCTCGAACACTATCCGGGCATGACGGAGAAGTCGCTGGAAGCGATCGTCGAGCGCGCGCGCGAGCGCTGGCCGGGCATCGAGGTGCTGATCGTGCATCGGGTCGGCCAGCTCTATCCGCTCGACCAGATCGTGCTCGTCGCGACGACGGCCGCGCATCGCGGCGACGCGTTTGCGTCGTGCGAGTTCGTGATGGACTATCTGAAGAGCGAGGCGCCGTTCTGGAAGAAAGAGAAAACCGACGCGGGCGAGCGCTGGGTCGATGCGCGCGTGACCGACGATGCGGCGCTGGCGCGCTGGGGTATCGAGTCGGGGAACCGGAAGGGCGCGTAGAGGCTCGTTGGTTGCGGACCGCTTTGCGACCTGCTTGACTGCGGGCTGCGCCCGCAATACCGCCACCGTCCGCGCAACCCATCTCACTCGTCGCGCGACCGGCCCACAATCGGCACCGGAAACGGCTCGCCGGCGGGCCGGACCGGATGATCGCCGTCATCGTCACGCGGACGGCGTTTCGGCGCGACGCGTTCGAGCAGCGCCTGCTGCTCCGCCGGAATCTTGTAGTCCCACCCAAAACGGCTCAACTGCAGACTTTGCGCGATGCGTAGCGCCGGTTCCATGAATCGGATCGCCGCGGCCGGCTGGTAGCGCGATTCGACGGTATCGAGAAACAGGTACAGCCAGCGGCTGAAATGCTGCGGCTCGATGCCTTCGAGCGGCTGGTGCGCCTGCTGCACATTGCCGCGATACTGCTTCGCGCCGAGCACGAGCGAGCCCCAGAACGTGCACATCTTCGGCAGGTGATCGTCCCAGCGGCCCGCGAGCTTCGCATCGAAGACGGGACCCAGCAGCGCATCGGCGCGCACGCGATCGTAAAAGCCGTAGACGAGCTCGCGGATATTCGCCTCGGTGGGTTCGGCCGCGCGCTCGACCGGCGGCGTGGCGGGAAAAGACGGATTCATGCAAATTCCAGAAAAATTCGGTTGCTGAGCAAGGCGGGGCGTTGCCGTGCCGCGAACGGCTGCCGACCGGCAGGCCCCGCAGTGGCGTTTTTTACGCCAGCCGCGACGAGGGCGCCGGGGGCGGTACGCCAGTGTTTCCGCAACGATCGGAAGCACGCTGCGAATACCTTGCTTGGCATACAAAAGATTAAAGCTTGCCGGACATGACACGAGGCTCGGCGCCGCCAGCCATGCATCTTAGGGCGCGGCGGTGATCCCCGGCAAGCCTGGGGCCGTTTGCCGCAGCCTTGCAACGATGACTTCGCCATGCCGCCCGCGCGCTGCGCGCGAAGCGGCGAGCCGGGCCGTCCTTGTCGCATCCAATCACTATACGATCGACGAAATCGCGCAACCGCAGGCGCCGCTTGCGGCTTTTCCCGGCCTCGGCGACCAGCTTCGGGCCTTTTGCCGGTAACAGCGATCGCACGCGGTGGCAGCCCAGCATCCGCAGCCCGGCGTTCGCCGCAGCCAAACCAGCCGGACAAAAAAGCCAGCCGAAGCGGGCGAGTTCGCGCCAGATCCAGCACCCAGGCGGGTCGACAACCCGTCCGCTTGCCGCAGTGGGGCGCGATCACGTCGGTTCTTTCGCTCAAATGTTAAATAGTTGCGCCCGAGGCCAAAAAAGCGCTTGAAACCCCAATAAAACGCCTCATTTTGGTGGTAATCGAAATTGGAGGTCTCTTGATGAGAATCGACAAACTCACCACTAAATTCCAGGAAGCCCTGGCGGATGCCCAGAGCCTGGCTGTAGGTCATGACAATCAGTACATCGAACCGGTCCACGTGCTGTCGGCGCTCGTCGCGCAGCAGGACGGTTCCGCGCGCTCGCTGCTCTCGCGTGCCGGCGTGCACGTGCAGCCGCTGCTCAACGCGTTGAACGACGCGATCACGCGGCTGCCGCAAGTGCGTGGCACCGACGGCAACGTGCAGATCGGCCGCGAACTGACCGGTCTGCTGAATCAGGCCGACAAGGAAGCGCAGAAGCTCAACGACACGTTCATCGCGAGCGAGATGTTCCTGCTCGCGGTCGCCGACGACAAGGGCGAGGCCGGCCGTCTCGCGCGCGAGCACGGCCTGTCGCGCAAGGCGCTCGAAACCGCGATCGCCGCGGTGCGCGGCGGCTCGCAGGTGCATAGCCAGGACGCCGAAAGCCAGCGCGAGGCGCTCAAGAAATACACGATCGACCTGACCGAGCGCGCCCGCGCCGGCAAGCTCGACCCTGTGATCGGCCGCGACGACGAAATCCGCCGCTCGATCCAGATCCTGCAGCGCCGCACCAAGAACAATCCGGTGCTGATCGGCGAGCCGGGCGTCGGCAAGACCGCGATCGTCGAAGGGCTCGCGCAGCGCATCGTCAACGGCGAAGTGCCGGAAACGCTGAAGAACAAGCGCGTGCTGTCGCTCGACATGGCCGCGCTGCTCGCGGGCGCCAAATATCGCGGCGAGTTCGAGGAGCGCCTGAAGGCCGTGCTCAACGACATCGCCAAGGACGAAGGGCAAACCATCGTCTTTATCGACGAGATTCACACGATGGTCGGCGCCGGCAAGGCCGAGGGCGCGATGGACGCGGGCAACATGCTGAAGCCGGCGCTCTCGCGCGGCGAGCTGCATTGCGTGGGCGCAACGACGCTCGACGAATACCGCAAGTACATCGAGAAGGATGCCGCGCTCGAACGCCGCTTCCAGAAGGTGCTGGTGGACGAGCCGTCGGTCGAGGCGACCATCGCGATCCTGCGCGGCTTGCAGGAGCGCTATGAGCTGCACCACGGCGTCGACATCACCGACCCGGCGATCGTCGCGGCGGCCGAGCTGTCGCATCGCTACATCACCGACCGCTTCCTGCCGGACAAGGCGATCGATCTGATCGACGAAGCCGCCTCGAAGATCAAGATGGAAATCGACTCGAAACCGGAAGAGATGGACCGGCTCGACCGTCGCCTGATCCAGCTGAAGATCGAACGCGAAGCGGTGAAGAAGGAAAAGGACGAAGCCTCGCAGAAGCGTCTGCAACTGATCGAAGAGGAAATCGAGCGCCTGAACCGCGAATATTCGGACCTCGACGAAATCTGGACCGCGGAAAAAGCCACGGTGCAGGGCAGCGCGCAACTGAAGGAAGAGATCGAGAAGACGCGCGCGGAAATCACGCGTCTGCAACGCGAGGGCAAGCTCGAAAAGGTCGCCGAATTGCAGTACGGCAAGCTGCCGGGGCTCGACGCGCAACTGAAGGAAGTGACGCGCGCCGAAGCCGAAGAGCAGAACAGTCCGAAGCGTCCGCGTCTGCTGCGCACGCAGGTGGGGGCGGAAGAAATTGCCGAGGTCGTCTCGCGTGCCACCGGCATTCCGGTGTCGCGCATGATGCAGGGCGAGCGCGAGAAGCTGTTGCAGATCGAGTCGAAGCTGCATGAGCGCGTGGTCGGCCAGGACGAGGCGATCAACGCGGTCGCCGATGCGATCCGCCGCTCGCGCGCGGGTCTGTCGGACCCGAACCGTCCGTATGGTTCGTTCCTGTTCCTCGGACCGACCGGCGTCGGCAAGACCGAGCTGTGCAAGGCGCTGGCGTCGTTCCTGTTCGATTCGGAAGAGCACCTCATTCGTATCGACATGAGCGAGTTCATGGAGAAGCACAGCGTCGCGCGTCTGATCGGCGCGCCGCCGGGCTACGTCGGCTACGAGGAAGGCGGCTATCTGACCGAGGCCGTGCGCCGCAAGCCGTATAGCGTGATCCTGCTCGACGAGATCGAGAAGGCGCATCCGGACGTGTTCAACGTGCTCCTGCAGGTGCTCGACGACGGCCGCATGACCGACGGCCAGGGCCGCACCGTCGACTTCAAGAACACGGTGATCGTGATGACCTCCAACCTCGGTTCGCAGGTGATCCAGTCGATGGTCGGCGAGTCGCAGGAAGCGGTGAAGGACGCCGTGTGGGAAGAGGTGAAGCTGCACTTCAGGCCCGAGTTCCTGAACCGGATCGACGACGTCGTCGTGTTCCATGCGCTCGATCGCTCGAACATCCAGTCGATCGCGCGGATTCAGTTGCAGCGACTGCACGAGCGGCTTGCCAAGCTCGACATGCAACTGGTGGTATCGGACGCGGCGCTCGAACACATCGGCAAGGTCGGCTACGACCCGCTGTTCGGCGCGCGGCCGTTGAAGCGCGCGATCCAGCAGGAGATCGAGAACCCGATCGCGAAGCTGATTCTGGCCGGCAAGTTCGGTCCGAAGGATGTGATTCCGGTCGAAATGGAAGACGGCAAACTGGTGTTCGACCGCGTCGTGCATTGAGCGCGGTGTGCTCTTGTCACGCCGGGTAGCAGGGTTGGCGGGGCGTTGATCGAGCGGCTCCCGCCGCCGCAATGAAAAAGCGGCAACGAAGGAAACTTCGTTGCCGCTTTTTTTTGCCCGCGGGCTTGGGCGCGCGCCGCGGGTTCCGGGTTGCGAGCGAATCGCCGCGCTTAAGCGTTGCCCTTGTTGCCGAGCAGCGATGCGATGCCGCCGAGTGCTCCGAGCACCGAGGTCGTGTTCAACTGGCCGCTGGCCGGCACTTCGCCTTCCGGCGTGGCCGCGTTGACGACGTGCGGCAGGATCTGCGAGAGCAGGCCCGTCACCTGATCGGGCTGGATGCCGGCCTTCGCGGCGAGGCTGGTCACGGCTTCCGAGCCGAGCACGCCATGCAGCGCATCGGCGGCGATCGGCTGGTTCTCGCCGTTGCCGACCCACGAGGACACGACGTCGCCGAGGCCCTTTTCCTGGAAGCGCTGGACCAGGCCGTTCAGGCCGCCCGGCTGGTTGTTGACGAATTCGAGCGCGGCTGCGATCAGCGCTTGCTGGCCGCCGCCTTCGGGCGACTTGCCAATCAGGGAACCGATAGTGTCGAGTAGGCTCATGACGGTCTCTCTTGAATGCCGGCGCGCGCATGGCGGCCTGGCGGGTGAAAGCGCCGCGCGGTTGCGCGGCACGTTGAAACGGAAGAACGGTGGCGGGCGGCTTGGCCACGCACGTTACGCGTGAATCGTCTGCATTCGTTCGCGTGTTGCGCGGGCCTGAAGCACGGCCTTGCAGCATGGATTCGCGATGCCGCCGGCCACGTCCTGGCGTGTTGCTGCTCGTGCTGCTCGATGCGTTGCTGCGGTAGGGCTTCGGTACGTCTGCGGCAGCGTTATGCGCCGGAAGCCGCGGCGGCCGATGCCGCCTTGCTCTTCTTCGCCTTCTTCTTCGAGGCCTTGGTGCCGGATGCGGCAGCCGGCGCGCTCGCAGCGGCTACCGGTGCCGATGCGGCCGCTGCCTCGGCTGCGGCGGCTTTGCTCTTCTTCTTCGACTTCGACGGTTTCGCCGCGGACGCTTGCGTGGGCGCGGCCGGTGCGGTCGTGGCAGCCGGTGCCGGTGCTGCGGTCGTAGCCGCGGGTGCGGCGGTGGTCGGCGCGGGAGCCGCCGTGGTCGCAGCCGGAGCCGCTGCCGGTGCGGCCTTCGTGCTGGCCGATTTCGTGGATGCCTTCGCGCCGGTCGGCGGCGCGGACGAGCCGTTGATCGTCAGGCCGGCCGCTTCGAGATTCTGGACCGATTTGGTGCCGATGCCCTTCACCCGCGCGGCGAGATCATCGGCATCCTTGAACGGGCCGTTTTTGGTCCGCTCGTCGATGATCGCTTTCGCATGCACGGGGCCGATGCCCTTGACCGATTCAAGCCCCGCCTGATCGGCGGAATTCACTTCAACGGCTGCGGCAAAACCGGCCGACAGCGACAAAGCCACAGCAACGCAAAGCATTAAAAGCTTCTTCAGCATGGCAAGCACTCCATTGAGGGCAAAAAAAGTTAGCCGGGAACGGACGACGCATTCTGTCGAGCGGCGCTGCGCTTAAGCATAGAACAAATCGCCGGCCCTTATTTGCGAACGCGGACGATTTATACCGATCGTTTCGAGACAAGTAAATCGCGGCGGACAATATTTAAACTTTTTGCCAGCCGGATAGCATGGTCTGCATAGTCTCCTTGAAGCCGTCGTTGCGAGAATTCGCCGTTGCCGTTTGAATCTTCCGATTCAAACCCCGCTTTCTCCCGATCCTACCCGCAACCACACGCAGCTACCCACAGCCGCTTTATCGCGCAGCCGAATCCACCTTCATTCCTACAGCTTCGCGCATATGCCGCCGGCTCACGAAGCGCCAGTACACGAACAGGCCGATCCCGGCCAGCGCGAGACTCGCCGTATTCGCGACCCAGAAGCCGCGCGCGCCGGTCAGCCACGGCGGCGTGATACCGGTCGTATCGAAGCCGAGCAGGTAGCCGCCGCCGAGCCCGACGCCCCACAGCGCAACCGCATAGATCACGGTCGGCACGACCGCCACCTTGTAGGCGCGCAACACGAACGCGGTCGAGATCTGCAACGCATCGAACAGGTGATAGCAGACGACGATCAGCACGAGCGGCAACGCCTTCGCCGCGACCTGCGCGTCGGTCGTATAACCGTCGACGATATACGGCCGCAGCAGAAGCACGAGCGCGCCATAGCAGCAGGCGATCGCCACCGCCATCGCGATGCCGTGACGCGACAGCGTGCGCGCCGCGTCCGGCTTATGCGCACCGAGCGCCTGGGCGACGAGCGTCGACGATGCGATGCCGATCGACAGCGGTGTCATGTAGAGCACCGCGCCGATATTGCCGGCGATCTGATGCCCCGCGAGCGTCGTCGTGCCGAAGCGCGCGATAAAGAGCGCCATGAACGTGTACGAGGTGACTTCGATCAGGTACGACAGACCCATCGGAATGCCGAGCCGCAACTGCGCCACCTGACGCTTCCAGACTGGCCAGCAGAAGTGCGTGAAGATGCCGAGCGGCCTGAACACGTCGACGCGCACGAGCAGCAGCATGCCGAGCACGGCGAGTCCCCAGTTGAGCGCGGTGCTGGCGAGCGCGCAGCCGGGACCGCCGAGCGCCGGCACACCGAGGCCGCCGAAAATGAGCCACGTATTGAGCGGGATCTTGAGCAGCAGCGCGCCGATCTGCAGGAACATCACGAGCCGCGGCTTGCCGAGCGCATTGGCGACCGAACTGTAGACGCGAAACGCGAGGCCGGCGGGCAGGCCGAACGCAAGAATCCGCAGATACGCGAGCGTGCGTTCGTGCAGCGCCTCGGGCACGCGGGAGAGTGCCAGCAGCGGCCCCGGAAAGAACAGGATCAGAAAGCCGATCACGGTCAGCGCGGCGGCGAGCCAGAACGACTGGCGCACTTCCTCGCCGATCTCGCCATGGCGGCGCGCGCCGTAGAGCTGCGCGGCAATCGGCTGCAATGCGGTGAGGATGCCGGTCAGGCTGATATAGACCGACACGTAGATCGACGAACCGAGACCGAGCGCGGCCAGATCGACGGCCGAGTAGCGGCCGACCATCGCCGTATCGATCACGCCAAAGGCGATGATCGCCAGTTGGCCGATCAATACGGGCCACGCGAGCGCGGCGATTTTCCGTATGTCGGCGAACATCGTCAGTCGAGCCTCTTGCGCCAGCCGCGCCGCTTGCCGGGCGGCGGCTTTGGACGGTCGATGCGCACGTACAGGCGGAAGCGTTCGTCGCGGTCGGCGGCGCGGCGGCCTTCCCAGACGAGCTTCCAGATGTAGTCGGGCATCGCGCTCGGATCGCCGTACTCCTGCGTGTCCTGGCGCAGAATCACGTCGCAGTCCTGGTCGAACGCGAAGTGCATGTCGCCGAAATAGGCGAAGGTCGCGATCTGCGCATTGCCGAGCCGCACGGGCGAGATGCAGGTGTAGTCCTCGGGCAGATGGCTCGCGATCTGTTGCGCGACGTCGCGGTAGGTCCGGCTGTAGTTGACGACCGGCAGCCAGAGGGTCATCAGCAGCACCCACATCAGCGTGGTGCCGGCGCTCGAGAGCACGACGCTGCGCCACAGCACCTTCGGATGACGCGCGAGACGCCAGCGCACGAGCACGAACCAGCACACGGTCACGGCCACCGCGCACACGAACGAGAGAATTTTGAACTGCGGCACGAAGCCCGGCGCGAGCCGAGCCAGATTGCGCGCGAGCGGATGCGGAAAACCGGTGAGGCTGGCCACATACACGAGCCACACGAAGCTGCCGAGAATCGTGAAGCTCAACAGTGCGAACCAGTCGATCGCGTTGATCGCGCCGCGCTTGAGCGTCGGCAGCGCGAAGGTCGCCAGCACCGCGAGCGGCGGCAGCAACAGCATGTAGAGCCGGTTCGACTGATGGCTTTGCAGCACGACGAGCACGAAGAGCGGGCCGATTACCGAGAGCGGAATCGCTACGTGCGGCGCGCGGCGCAGTCCCTTCCAGCTGAACCACGACCACAGCGCGAGCGGCCATGCGGGCCAGGTGAAGAGCGGCAGGTTTTTCAGCGCGTAGGCAGCGACCGAGCCGGGCGGCCCCGCGAACGAAATCAGGCTGACGTGGACCCACTGGTTCAGGTACCAGACGGCGTCGTCGGGGAAGGCGGCGATGGCGATGATCGGCCACGATATCGCGAGCACGAGCGCGACCGGCAGACCCGCGAGCAGCAGCCAGCGCGAGCGCGTTTCGCGCACGATCAGCGTCATCGCGAGCGTGCCGAGCAGCAGCGCGCCGACCAGCACGGGACTGCTCGCGAGCGTGACGAGGCCGATCGCGAGACCCCAGATCAGCGCGCCCTGGATCGGCTTGTCGATCATGCGCACGAGGCCGTACACGAGCATCGCGATGCAGACGAACTGCGCGAGTTGCGGCGTGGTTTCGTGACCGCGCTCGGCGAGGCCGAAGCATGCGAGCAGGATCAGCAGCGCGCCGTCGCCGAGCGTGCGGCCGTAGTCGCGCGGTTCCGGCTCGCCGCCGAACGCATATTTGAACGGCTGGACCTCGGCGCGCCGGCCGAGCAGGTAAGCGGCATACCAGACGAACGCGCAGCCCGCGCAGAACAGCAGGCCCGTGAATACGCGCGAGGCGTTGCTCGCATCGACCCACGGCGCGAGCACGCGGATCGCACTGGCGCCGAGCCAGTAGCCGAGCGGGCCGTCCTCGGTCATATATTTGCCGACGAGGTTCGGCAGCAGCCAGTCGTGGGCGCCGCCGTTCGCCATGGTCCACATGACACCGAAGCCGGCTGCGTCCTCGTTCTTCCACGGGTCGCGACCGAACAGGCCGAACGATGCGTAGACGATACAGATGGTCAGCAGCAGCCAGCGCGGCAAGGCACTGGTTGCTGAGGCAGTGAGGCGAACGACAGGTCTCATGCGGTGTGTCGGTATTGGATAGGCGATGCAGCCGGAGCGGGCCGGCGGGTCAGGGCGGAAGGGCCCGTCTCGAGCATCCGGCATTGTAGACGTGCCGTGCGATGCGCGTCACGGGCGGTAACGGCCGGCAACGTCCTTGTGCGTGCTGTAACAGTGGCGATAGCGGTGGTGCGAGCGGAGTACGCGCGCGGGAACGCCAGGGAGCGTGCGGCAGTGAGCAGAAGCGGCTACAAAATCGGACGCAGAAGCGGACACAAACGCGTGCCCAAACGCAGGCGAAAGCAGGCGATACGAAAAAGGGCAGCTCGCGCTGCCCTTTTTTTGCTTCGCTGCCGGCCTGAGGCCGGCGACGATGCGGTATTACTTTGCTGCCTTGCCCGAAGCGCGTGCGCCGAACTTCTTGTTGAACTTCTCGACGCGGCCTGCCGTGTCCATGATCTTTTGCTGGCCGGTGTAGAACGGATGCGATTCCGACGACACTTCGATCTTTGCGAGCGGGTAGGTCTTGCCGTTGAATTCGGCGGTTTCACGCGTCTGGATGGTCGAGCGCGTCACGAACTTGAAGTCGTTCGACATGTCGATGAACAGGACTTCGCGGTAATCCGGGTGAATGCCTTCTTTCATGGTCTTTCCTTTAATCTGGCGGTAGCCAACCCGCGTGCAGCCTCGATAATCGGACTGCCTTCAGGCGCGAGCCACTTGCCTACGGTCGAAAAACCGCGATTATGCCAGAAAATCAGTTGCTTGGCGAATTTTCTGCCAGCGGTTTCTCTTGGCCTTGCCTCGGCTCATTGAATGGCGCCGGCGGCCCCTCGGCGCTGCCTTCAAACCGGCGCGAACGCCAGCCCCACGCGCGCCGGGTCCTGCCGGTAGTAGCGCGCGAGCAGCCGGTACAGTTCCGGATACTCGGCCTCGAACGCCTGCGGCCGCACGAACAGCGCCTCGCTGCACACGGCAAAAAATTCCGACGGATGATCCGCCGCGTACGGATCGATCAGCGAGTCGCGCTCGAAACGCGCCCAGCGGTGTTCCGGCACCGCGTCGACCTTCGCGCAGAACTGGTCGTACGCGTGGTCGAACACGTCGGCCCATGCCCCGCTATCGAGCGGCGCGTGCCAGCGGCGCAGCAGCGGCGGGTGGCCGTCCGCTTCGCCGTTCAGCATGTCGATCTTGTGCGCGAACTCGTGGATCACGACGTTGTACGCGTCGGTGCCGTCCGTCATCTGCGCGTCTTCCCACGACAGCACCACCGGCCCGCCTTCCCACGCCTCGCCGCTCGCATCGTGCTCGATCTCGTGGACCACGCCGTCTTCGTCCTCGACGGTCTTGCGAATCACGAATTCACCCGGATAGACGATCACGCCGACCCAGCCGCGGTACAGATCGAGGCCCAGGTTCAGCACGGGCAGGCAGGCTTGCACGGCGATGCCGACCGTCATTGCGTCGGTCAGCTCCAGTTCGTGCGCGGTGGAGAACTCCTTTTGCGCGATGAACAGGCTCGTCAGCTCGCGCAGCCGCGCGAGATCGGGCGCATCGAGATGCGCGAGAAACGGCAAGCCGTCGAGCGTGGCCTGCCACAGCGGCTTGTCGATTGCGTAATCGCGCAGCGCGCGCTCGCGGCGGCGTGTGCCGAGCCAGTCGGTGAGTTTCGAGAGCATGGCGTGAGCCTACCTCTAGTCGATCTGTTTTTGCTGCACGGTGAACAGGGCGCCGCGTAACGCGACGCCGATCAGCGGATTAAAACCGTTGGGCGAAGCCGGAAAGCTTGTCTGCCGCGCGAGCATCCGCGCTGGTCGTGCGACTCGCGAGTGTGTCCCGGTACACCGGATTGTACGGACTCGCGGCCCCCGCGAGGCGACTCCGATGCAGCGTGAACCGATGCCGGCCCGACGATGATCCCGGCGGCGCGCCGGTGCCGAGCGTGTCGACACTTGAACGGATAGACGGGCATGTTTGACGACGCTGGCGATGCGCGGAGCAAGCGGCATAGGCGAAAAAAAACCGCTCGCGGATCGCGAACGGTTTTGCATTCGATGATGCAGTCGCCAGCCTTTACATACAGCCAGCATGCGTCGTCATGCGTTAGCTGCCGCCACCGCGACGCATCATGTCGAAGAACTCGGAGTTGCTCTTCGTCTGACGGATCTTGTCGAGCAGGAATTCCATCGACTCGACTTCGTCCATGTCGTGGATGAACTTGCGCAGCACCCAGATTTTTTGCAGCACTTCGGGCTTGATCAGCAGCTCTTCGCGGCGCGTGCCCGACTTGTTCAGGTTGATCGACGGGTAGACGCGCTTCTCGGCGAGGCGGCGCTCAAGGTGCACTTCCATGTTGCCGGTGCCCTTGAACTCTTCGTAGATCACGTCGTCCATACGGCTGCCGGTTTCGATCAGCGCCGTGCCGATGATGGTCAGCGAGCCGCCTTCCTCGATATTGCGCGCCGCGCCGAAGAAGCGTTTCGGGCGCTGCAGCGCGTTCGCGTCGACACCGCCGGTGAGCACCTTGCCCGAGGCCGGCACGACGGTGTTGTAGGCGCGCGCGAGCCGCGTGATCGAGTCGAGCAGGATCACCACGTCGTTCTTCATTTCGACGAGACGCTTGGCCTTTTCGATCACCATTTCGGCGACCTGCACGTGACGCGCGGCCGGTTCGTCGAACGTGGAAGCGATCACTTCGCCCGCCACCGAACGCTGCATTTCCGTCACTTCTTCCGGACGTTCGTCGATCAGCAGCACGAACAGCTTGACGTCGGGATGGTTCTGTTTGATTGCATGCGCGATGTGCTGAAGCATCACGGTCTTGCCCGACTTCGGCGAGGCGACGAGCAGGCCGCGCTGGCCTTTGCCGATCGGCGCGATCATGTCGATGATGCGGCCCGTCACGTTTTCTTCGCCGCGCATTTCACGTTCGAGCAGCAGCACCTTGTTCGGGTGCAGCGGCGTCAGGTTTTCGAACATGATCTTGTGCTTCGAGGCCTCCGGCGGCTGGCCGTTGACCTTGTCCACCTTCACCAGCGCGAAATAGCGTTCGCCGTCTTTCGGCGTGCGCACTTCGCCTTCGATCGTGTCGCCCGTATGCAGGTTGAAGCGGCGGATTTGCGACGGGCTGATGTAAATATCATCCGTGCTGGCGAGGTAGGACGTTTCCGGCGAACGCAGGAAACCGAAACCGTCCGGCAGCACTTCGAGCGTGCCGTCGCCGAAGATCGTGTCGCCCGCTTTGGCTCGTTTTTTTAGAATGGCGAACATCAATTCCTGCTTGCGCAGGCGGTTCGCGCTTTCGATCTCGAGGCCATTGGCCATCTCGATCAATTGGGACACGTGCAGAGTCTTAAGCTCGGATAAATGCATACGGAGAACCCGCAGGAGAAGGTGCGACGAAATGAAATCTGGGAGGAGGGTGAGCGGAACGCTCAAAGACTTACACGTCTTTTCGACGTTGTGCGGATTCTAGCATAGCACACGCCAATTTCCGCCAGTGCGGCGGCGTGGCCTCTTTCTCGCGGGGCGTGTTGCCGGCTGACAACACGCCCGGTGGGTACGCACGGGTCAGGCGTTCTGGCGGAGGCGCTTGCTGAGTGCCGCCAATCCGCCTGCGCCGCGGCGTTGCTTTACAGGTTGCCGTCGAGGAACGCGGTGAGTTGCGACTTCGACAATGCGCCGACTTTCTGAGCGGCGACTGCGCCGTTCTTGAACAGGATCAGCGTGGGGATGCCGCGCACGCCGAACTTGACCGGCGTGGACTGATGCTCGTCCACATTGATCTTCGCGATTTGCAGGCGATCTGCGTAATCCTTCGCGACTTCGTCGAGGATCGGCGCGATCATCTTGCACGGACCGCACCATTCGGCCCAGAAATCGAGCAGCACGGGTTTGTCGGATTTCACTACGTCCTGTTCGAACGATGCGTCGCTGATATGTTTGATTTGTTCGCTCATTTATGAATACCTCTATCGGTTCGAGGCCCGCCTGAATTGCTCGCCACGATACGTCAAAAACCGGGAAAACTTCCGTTCGTTTTGCCGCGCCCTGAGTCTTGCCGCGCATGCCTGCGAAAACCCGAAAACAGTCTGAAAAGACACCGGATTTTCACGGAATGAGCGGAAAGACTCGCGTTTGCGGGTCTTTCAACTGGCAGTGTAGCTTAATTCGCTATGCGTTGCCGGGGGCGATAGTACTCACAAAGGCAGTGGGGCCAACGACTGCCGGTGAAGCGCCATCGGGTTCCCTTGATTCCCGTTACTGTGACTGATTGATGTACGGTCATCGCGACGCAACGTAGATGGAGGCGGGCGTGCCGAACTCAAGTGCGGTGCGTGGACGCGATTTCGGCATGTGCTCATCTATATATAGAGAGGCGACGAAGGCAACGAGAGGGCGGGTGTCGCGAAGTGTCTGATCCCATGCGCCGAACTCGCTTTGCTCGTATTAACAGTCGCGCGATGCGCCAAGCAATGATAGAATCTTTCGTGACGGGCCTCCTCGCATGGAGGGATGGTCAACCTGGTCAGGTCGGGAACGAAGCAGCCACAGCCGTTTTCCACCAGTGCCGAGGGTCGGGCTCGTCACCTTCCTCTTCTGTTTTTCCCCGTAGCGGTTTTCTTTCGCGGTTTCTCCGCAGCCATTTCCGGTTTTCGTTTTCATTGCCTGCCGCGTTCGCCTAGAGCATCGTCGTGGTCAATGCGCGCGTCCATCGTGATCGCTCATCGCCGCTTCTTTTTCCGGCGGCCGTCGCGGATGCGGCCGCGAATGTCACCGGCTTTCCACGATGCTTCGTCAGCCTGTCCGAGGGGCGCGGCAACGCGCGCTCGCGCTCGTGTCCGATTCGGTTTTTCGCCGCATCGTTACTGATACAATTTCCAGATGACCTATCAAGTTCTCGCACGCAAATGGCGGCCGAAGGATTTCGCTTCGCTCGTCGGACAGGAGCACGTGGTGCGCGCGCTCACCCATGCGCTCGACGGTGGCCGTCTGCACCACGCCTATCTGTTTACCGGCACGCGCGGCGTCGGCAAGACCACGCTGTCGCGCATCTTCGCCAAAGCGCTGAACTGCGAGACCGGCGTGACCTCGACACCGTGCGGCGTGTGCCGCGCGTGTCGCGAGATCGATGAGGGACGTTTCGTCGATTACGTCGAGATGGACGCGGCGAGCAATCGCGGCGTCGACGAAATGGCCGCGCTGCTCGAGCGCGCGGTGTACGCGCCCGTCGATGCGCGCTTCAAGGTCTATATGATCGACGAAGTGCACATGCTGACGAACCACGCCTTCAACGCGATGCTGAAGACGCTCGAAGAACCGCCGCCGCACGTCAAATTCATTCTCGCGACCACCGACCCACAGAAGATTCCGGTCACGGTGCTGTCGCGCTGTCTGCAGTTCAATCTGAAGCAGATGCCGGCCGGTCATATCGTGTCGCATCTCGAACGCATTCTCGGCGAAGAGCAGGTGCCGTACGACGCACAGGCGCTGCGTCTGCTCGCGCGCGCGGCCGACGGCTCGATGCGCGACGCGCTTTCGCTGACCGATCAGGCGATCGCCTATTCGGCGAACCAGGTCAGCGAGGACGCGGTGCGCGGCATGCTCGGCGCGCTCGACCAGAGCTATCTGATCCGTCTGCTCGACGCGCTCGCGCAGGGCGACGGCGCGGCGGTGCTCGCGGTTGCCGACGAAATGGCGCTGCGCAGCCTGTCGTTTTCGACGGCGCTGCAGGATCTCGCGAGCTTGCTGCATCGGATCGCATGGGCGCAGTTCGCGCCGTCGTCGGTGCTCGACGAATGGCCGGAGGCGGCCGATCTGCGCCGCTTCGCCGAGGCGATGAGTCCCGAGCAGGTGCAACTGTTCTATCAGATCGCGACGATCGGCCGAAGCGAACTGGGGCTCGCGCCCGACGAGTACGCCGGTTTCACGATGACGCTGCTGCGCATGCTCGCGTTCGAGCCGGCGCCTGACGGCGGTGGCGGCGGTGGAACGGCAGGCGCGGGTTCGCAGGCAGGCGGCGCGGGCGCGGCGGGTGCGAAGCGCTCGGGCGCGCCGACGGTTGCCGCGTTGCGTGCGCCGTCGGGATCGTCTGCTGCGGTGGCTCCGTCGGTGCCGGCCGCGGGCACGCGCGATGCGATGCAGGCAGCCGCGGCGGTTCGCGGGCCGCAGGCTGGCGGCGATGTCAGCCGAGATCAACGCGAGGCGGTGAAATCCGCCGCGCCGGTTGTGCAACCGGCTGTGGTCACGCAAGCGTCGGCGGCATCGCAATCGTCCGATGCCGAAGTCGTCGGTGAAGGCGAGCCGGTTGCGGCTGAGGGCAAGGCGACGTCTGCCGGCATCGGCGATGCGTCGCCAGCAGCCGCGGAGCGTCCAGTGGCGCCTTGGGGAGACATGCCCACGGGCGAAAACGCCGCCAGCGCTGACTCGACCGAATCGACTTCGCCAGCGCTGACCGATGACGCAGCGCCGGCCGCGTCCGCAACAGCCGCGCAAGCCGGCACCGGGCAAGCCGCATCGCAGAGGCAAGAGCAAGAAGAGACACAAGAACAGGAACAGGCACAGCCCACCTCGACAACCGCGCAAGCCGCAGCCGATTCCACTGCGCGTCGTGCCGGCGGCGCGAGCGCCGCACTCGACGTGCTGCGTAACGCCGGCCTCAAGGTATCTTCGAACCGCGGCCGCGCGACTTCGGGCACGGCGCCTGCCGCACCCGCGACACCGAAGCCGGCCACACCGCGCGTAGTCGTCCCGGTGCCGACACCGGGCGCGCCGCGCCGTGCGCCACAAGAGGCGACGGGAACGGCCAGCGCCGCCGCGCAAGCATCGTCGCCGCGCAGCAGCAGCGCGGAGCCGGACGGCTCGTCAGTTCCGCCGTGGGACGACATGCCGCTCGACGACTACATGCCGGTCTCGGCTGCGGACGACGCCTATTTCGTCCCGCCGGACGATAACTACGTACCCGTATTCGATCGCGGCCCCGACGACGTCCGCATGGACCGCGCACCCGCGAAACCGGCTCCCGCGCCGGTCGTCAATACGCGCCCGCTGCCGCCCGCCGTGCCGCTCGATCCGCTCGGCTTCACGGGCGACTGGCCCGCGCTCGCGGTCGATCTGCCGTTGAAGGGCATTTCGTACCAGCTCGCGTTCAACAGCGAACTGATGGCGCTCGACGGCAACACGCTCAGGCTCAACGTACCGGTGCCGCAATACGCGGAAGCGTCGCAGGTCGCTAAACTGAAGGTGGCGCTCGCCGAGCGGCTTGGCCAGAGCGTCGACGTGCAGGTCGAGGTCGGCCCGGCGCGCCGCACGGCCGCCGCGCACGACGCCGCGCAGCGCGCCCAGCGCCAGCAGGAAGCCGAGCGCGAGATTCGCGCCGATCCGTTCGTGCAGTCGCTGATTCGCGAATTCGGCGCGAGCATCGTCGACGGCTCGATCCGCCCGCTTACCCCGGACGCCGCCAACGGCGCGTCGCCGGCCCACTGATCCAACCTGATCCACCCTTTGCGGCGTCGTCGGAGCACGGCGCCGGAACCCCGGATTTCACGCTATCCAGAAGGAGCATGTCCATGATGAAAGGCCAACTCGCCGGGCTGATGAAGCAAGCCCAGCAGATGCAGGAAAACATGAAGAAGATGCAGGAGCAACTCGCGCAGATCGAAGTCGAGGGGCAGTCGGGCGCCGGTCTCGTCAAGGTGACGATGACCTGCAAGAACGACGTGCGCCGCGTGTCGATCGATCCGAGCCTGCTCGCCGACGACAAGGACATGCTGGAAGACCTCGTCGCCGCCGCGTTCAACGACGCCGTGCGCAAGGCCGAGGCGACCGCCCAGGAAAAGATGGGCGGCATGACCGCGGGCCTGCCGCTGCCGCCGGGCTTCAAGCTGCCGTTCTGAATCTGCTGTCACGAGGGCGAGTGCCGCGGCGCCCGTCGCCGTGGCGTGCGCGCAGGCGCTGAGACGGCGCGCGACGTGTGCGGGCTGCGGGGACTGAAAGCATCCGCAGGGATCCGCCGCGCGAAAGGCGAGGCCGAACGTGCCGCCGCCGCGGACGTTGCGAACTTCAACGTCACCGTCGCGCCGAAGCACGCTTCGCGCGGCGCGCCCGCACCTCGATTCGCCCACCAGAGCCTCATCCACTTCGACGCCGATCCGCATGAAACAACCTTCCGCCCTGTCGGCGCTCGTCGAAGCGCTGCGTGTGCTGCCCGGTGTCGGGCCCAAGTCCGCGCAACGCATGGCGTATCACCTGATGCAGCACGATCGCGAAGGCGCCGAAAAACTCGGCCGCTCGCTGCTGTTCGCCACCGAGCATCTGCGCCACTGCGAAAAGTGCAACACGTTTACCGAAGCGCAGATCTGCGAGGTCTGCCTCGATGAAGAGCGCGATCCGTCGCTGCTGTGCGTCGTCGAAACGCCGGCCGACCAGATCATGCTCGAACAGACGATGACCTATCGCGGCCTTTACTTCGTGCTGATGGGGCGGCTCAGTCCGCTCGACGGCATCGGCCCGAAGGAGATTCATTTCGACCGGCTCGTGAAGCGCGCCTCGGATGGCGTCGTCAAGGAAGTCGTGCTCGCGACCAATTTCACCAACGAAGGCGAAGCCACCGCGCACTACCTCGGGCAGACGCTCAAGGCGCGCGGGCTTGCGGTCACGCGTCTCGCGCGCGGCGTGCCGGTCGGCGGCGAACTCGAATATGTCGACGCCGGCACGATCGCGCGCGCGATGCTCGATCGCCGTTCGATGTAGCGCGGCGCGGTTGTGCGATTGCCGTGGCGAAGCGCACTGCTTTTTGCCGTGATTCGCGTTGCCGCCAGCATGAGCAGTGCGAGCGTGAAGAGCGGGAGCAAGCCACGCCGCGGCGGCAACGAAAAGCGCGCGGCCCGACCGCGCACCGCGCGTTCGTCGCCGCGGTTTGACGCAGAGAGAAGATAAGGAGCCCCATGAGCGCCACCCCCGAAGCAGGCACGAGCGACTCGGCTGGACGCGAAGGCCAGACTCAAACCCAAGGTCCGCTCGCCGGCGTCAAGGTGCTCGAACTCGGCACGCTGATCGCCGGTCCGTTCGCCGCACGTTTTCTCGGCGAATTCGGCGCCGAGGTCATCAAGATCGAAGACCCGAAAGGCGGCGATCCGCTGCGCAAATGGCGCAAGCTGTATCCCGAAGTCGGCGGTACATCGCTGTGGTGGGCCGTGCAGGCGCGCAACAAGAAGTCCGTCACGATCAATCTGAAAGCCGAAGAGGGCAAGGAGATCGTGCGGCGGCTCGCGAAAGAGGCCGATATCGTCGTCGAGAATTTCCGCCCCGGGCTGCTCGAAAAGCTCGGGCTCGGTTATGACGTGCTCTCGGCCGAGAACCCCGGCCTCGTGATGGTGCGGCTGTCCGGTTACGGTCAGACCGGCCCGTATCGCGACCGGCCAGGCTTCGGCGCGATTGCGGAGTCGATGGGCGGGCTGCGCCATATCACCGGCTATCCGGATCTGCCGCCGCCGCGCATCGGCATTTCGATCGGCGATTCGATCGCGGCGCTGCATGGCGTGATCGGCGCGCTGATGGCGCTGCATCACAAGCAGGTGAACGGCGGCAAGGGGCAGGTCGTCGACGTCGCGCTGTACGAGGCCGTCTTCAACATGATGGAAAGCGTGGTGCCCGAGTACGGTGTGTACGGCATGGTGCGCGAGCGCACCGGCGCGTCGCTGCCAGGCATCGTGCCGTCGAACACGTATCCGTGCCGCGACGGCAGCATCGTGATCGGCGGCAATAGCGATCCGATCTTCAAGCGCCTGATGAGCGCGATCGAACGCGACGATCTCGCGAACGACCCGGCGCTCGCGCATAACGACGGCCGCGTGCCGCGCACCCAGGAGATCGACGCTGCGATTGCCGCGTGGCTCTCCACGCGCACGATCGACGAGGCGCTCGCGGTGCTCAACGCGGCCGACGTGCCGGTCGGGCGCATCTACAGCGTGGCCGATATGTTCGCCGATCCGCAGTTCATCGCGCGGCAGATGATCCAGAGTTTCAAGTGGCAGGACGGCCGCGAAATCACGCTGCCGGCGGTCACGCCGAAGCTCTCGGCGACGCCCGGCGAGACGCGCTGGCTTGGTCCCGCACTGGGTGAACATACCGATGAAGTCCTGCAATCGCTAGGTTATGATGCTGACGACATTGCAAGGCTGCATACGCAACAGATCGTTTGACGCAGATCGTTTGAGGCGAACGCAACAGGCGATCCGGGAAGCGGCACGACAGGTGATACGACAGGCGGCGCAAAGAACGCCGCCACGACCGACGCCGGGAAAACCGGACAACAAAAATCTGGAGACAACAGACCATGCAACGCAGAACCTTCCTTGCCGGCGGCGTCGCGCTCGCGGGCGCCACGCTCGCCACCACGCCGCTTGCCTTTGCGCAGGGCAAGCCTGAAACCACGAAGGTGGCGATCGCGGTCGGCGGCAAGAACCTGTTCTACTACCTGCCGCTCACGATCGCCGAGCGCCGCAACTACTTCAAGGACGAAGGGCTCGAGGTCGAGATTTCCGATTTCGCCGGCGGTTCGCAGGCGCTGAAGGCGGCGGTCGGCGGCAGCGCGGACGTGGTCTCCGGCGCGTTCGAACACACGCTGCTGCTGCAGGCGCAAAAGCAGTTTTTCCGCGAATTCGTGCTGCAAGGGCGCGCGCCGCAAATCGTGCTCGCGGTGTCGAAGAAGACGATGCCGAACTACAAGTCGATCGCCGATCTGAAGGGCAAGAAGATCGGCGTGACCGCACCGGGTTCGTCGACGTCGATCATGGCGAGCTTCGTGCTCGCGAAAGCGGGGCTCAGTGCGAAGGACGTCGCGTTCATCGGCGTCGGCGCGGGTGCCGGCGCGATCGCCGCGATGCAGTCCGGGCAGATCGACGCGATCGCCAATCTCGATCCGGTCGTGACGCGCCTCGAGCGCGCGGGCGACGTGCGCGTCGTCTCGGATACGCGCACGCTTGCCGATACGCACAGCGTGTTCGGCGGCGATATGCCCGCTGGTTGTCTGTATGCGTCGCAGGCCTTCATCACGAAGAACCCGAACACGACCCAGGCGCTGACCAACGCGATGGTGCGCGCGCTCAAGTGGCTGCAGAACGCGAGCGGCAGCGAACTCATCAACACGGTGCCGGAGAGCTATCTGCTCGGCGACCGCGCGCTCTATCTCGACGCATGGCAGCACGTGCGCGAAGCGATGTCGCCCGACGGCCTGATGCCCGTCGACGGTCCCGCGACCTCGCTGAAGACGCTGAAGGCCTTCGATCCGGTCGTGCAGAACGCACAGATCGATCTGTCGAAGACCTGGACCAACGACTTCGTGAAGAAGGCGCTGGCGACCGTCAAGGCATAAACAGGGCGGCGTGCGAGCGCCTCGGGAGCGATCCGGATGGCATGGCGGGTTCTGTCCATGCCACTCCCGGAGCCTTCGCCGCCGCGGCACTCCGCCCGAACCTGAAACCCGACCGATCCCGATCCCCGAAGCGAGCCGAACGATGACCGTTGCCGCCCTGGCGCTGGAAAACATCACCTGCACGTTTGCCGCGCGCGATAACCGCGCGCAGCGCTACACGGCGGTCAAGGACACCACGCTGCGCATCGAGCCGGGCGAGTTCGTCTCGGTGGTCGGGCCGACCGGCTGCGGCAAGTCCACGCTGCTGAACGTCGGCGCGGGTCTGCTGCAACCGTCGGCGGGTGAAGTCAGCGTGTTCGGCGAAAAGCTCGATGGCCTGAACCGGCGCGCCGGCTACATGTTCCAGGCCGACGCGCTGATGCCGTGGCGCTCGGCGATCGACAACGTGATGGCCGGCCTGTCGTTTCGCGGCGAACCGGCGGCCGACGCGCGCGCGAAAGCCGACGAATGGTTAAAGCGCGTCGGTCTCGGCGGTTTCGGCGACCGCTATCCGCACCAGCTCTCGGGCGGCATGCGCAAGCGCGTCGCGATGGCGCAGACGCTGATACTCGATCCCGACATCATCCTGATGGACGAGCCGTTTTCCGCGCTCGACATTCAAACGCGCCAGCTCATGGAAAACGAGCTGCTCGATCTGTGGGCCGCGAAGCGCAAGGCGGTGCTCTTCATCACGCACGATCTCGACGAGGCGATCGCGATGTCGGACCGCGTCGTCGTGCTCTCGGCGGGACCGGGCACGCATCCGATCGGCGAATTCAGGATCGACCTGCCGCGTCCGCGCGACGTCGCCGAGATTCGCTCGCATCCGCGTTTCGTCGAACTGCATGCACAGATCTGGAGCGTGCTGCGCGACGAGGTGCTGAAGGGGTATCAGCAGCAATGGGCTGCAAGCCAGACGCATTAGGGGCTTGCCGATATTGCGCGCCGCGTTTTCAATATCGGCGCCGCGGCGGCTGTGAAAAATTCGCGCGGGGACGTGCGCGCGTCTCAGCACGATGATGCGATCGGCGGCCACGTGCAGGCACGATACATCGACTCCACACCGATCCGGCCGCTTCGAAAGGCAATCGTCGATATTTATTGTGCTCGTTGTCAGCGCGAAGGTTGGCACGCACGTTAAACGGGGAGCGCCACTTCAGGCGTTTATCAGACGGGGGCCATTTTGAGAAATTCCATCAGTTCAATCGTTGTAAAGGCAGCCATCGTCGCTGCAGGTGCGTGCGCCGTCGCCATTCCGGCCGTTGCGGAGGAAGTCATTGTCGTAGAACCCGGCATCGCACCTCCGCCGGAGCGCGTCGAAGTCTTGCCCGCACCGCGTGTCGGGTACGTTTGGCATAAGGGCCATTGGAGCTGGGATCACGGGCAGTATGTCTGGGTCGCCGGCTATTGGCAGCCCGAGCGCATCGGCTATCACTGGGTCCCTGGCCACTGGATCGAGAATGGCCCGAATTGGCACTGGGTGAAGGGGTACTGGGCCAACTAGGCGAGCGAGCGGTGCGATGCACATCGACACCGATGCAGCAGGTTTTCACCTCAGTGGATGCGAGTGCGAAGCAGGCTTGCACACCATCGCCGGGATCGCAGGGCGATATCGATGGCGGTAGCCGATTGCGTCGCGCCAACGACAAAGCCGCCTTCGGGCGGCTTTGTCGTTTCTGATATTTTCACCAAAGCTTCCGCGCCAACCGCGCCAGAGCCTGTTTGCTCTTTACGCAAAAGATTGGAAACAACACGGCGCTTTCCCTTATGGGAAGGCTATTTGACGGCGGTTTATCATCTTGCGGATTATCAGCAGCAACTGACCGCCGTATAAGCCTGCCGCGCAGGCGGCCATGCACATCGAAAAAGAAGACGCGTTCAATCATCGTCGAAGGCAAACCAAGTCATGTGGAAGACGTTGCGCCCGAGCCGGGCGAATCTGGTGATCTGGCAATGGCTGCTGCTCGTGCTGTGCTTCGTGCTCTGGTACGTGCTGACGAGCCCGACGCTCCTGCCGCCGTTCTATTTCGACGATCCGAACAAGGCCGCGTTCTTCTTCGGCGAGCCGCAGAAAGTGCTGCAACGGATCTGGGAGTGGTTCACGGGCGGCGAAATCTATCTGCATCTGTGGATCACGCTCGTCGAGACCGTGCTCGCGTTCGTGCTCGGCACCGCGCTCGGGCTCGGCGTCGGCCTGTGGCTCGCGCTCGCGCCGGTGGCGAGCGCGCTGTTCGATCCGTACGTGAAGGCCGCGAACTCGATGCCGCGCGTGATTCTCGCGCCGATCTTCGGCGTGTGGTTCGGCCTCGGCATCTGGTCGAAGGTCGCGCTCGGCGTCACGCTGGTGTTCTTTATCGTGTTCTTCAACGTCTATCAGGGCGTGAAGGAAGTGAGCCCGGTCGTGCTCGCGAACGCGCGCATGCTCGGCGCGAACCGCAAGCAGCTGCTGCGCTTCGTCTATCTGCCGAGCGCGATGAGCTGGGTGTTTTCGAGCCTGCATACGTCGGTCGGGCTCGCCTTCGTGGGGTCGGTGGTGGGCGAGTATCTCGGCTCGGCGCGCGGCGTCGGCTATCTGATCCTGCAGGCCGAGGGCACCTTCGACATCAACACCGTGTTCGCGGGGATTCTCGTATTGACCGCGTTTGCGCTGATTCTCGATGGGGTCGTCGGACTCGGCGAGCGGCGCCTGATGAAGTGGCAGCCGCGCACGGGGGATACCGAAAAACTGTGAGGGCAGGGTGGGTGTGTGAGGAGTGGGGCACCGCACCGCGCGCAAAAAAACGCGCCCGGCCAACACGCGCAAGGGCCGCCAAAAAAACAAACGGCGCGGAGTCTGACAACGTTGTTCAGTCTGCGCGCCGTTTTTCATGCTGCGTCACGGTGTAGCCAAGGCGTAGTTACGGCGTAATCACCACCTTGCCGATCACGCGACGCTCGGCCATGTCGCGCAACGCGCGGCCGGTGTCGTCGAGCGCATAGCGGGCCGACACATAGGGCTTCAACTTGCCTGCGCGAATCCAGCCGGTCATCTGCTCGAATGCCGCCTGATTGCGCTGCGGCTCACGCTTCGCGAAGTCGCCCCAGAACACGCCGACCACGCTCGCGCCCTTGAGCAGCATCAGATTGAGCGGCAGCTTCGGAATCTCGCCGTTCGCGAAACCGACCACGAGATAGCGTCCGCGCCATCCGATGCTGCGAAACGCGGGCTCCGCATACATGCCGCCGACCGGGTCGTAGATCACGTCGGGACCCTTGCCGTCGGTGAGCGCCTTGATGCGCTCGCGCAGGTCTTCGCTCGCGTAGTTGATGGTCGCGTCCGCGCCGTGCTTCACGCAGGTCGCGAGCTTCTCGTCGCTCGACGCCGCCGCGATCACGCGCGCGCCGAGCGCCTTGCCGATCTCGACCGCCGCGAGCCCGACGCCGCCGGCCGCGCCGAGCACGAGCAGGGTCTCGTCCGCCTGCAACGCGCCGCGATCGACCACCGCGTGATGCGACGTGCCGTACGCGAGCGTGAAAGCCGCCGCGAGTTCGAACGGCACATCGTCCTCGAGCGGCACGCAGGCCGTGGCCGGCGCGAGCGCCTGTTCGGCGAAGCCGCCCGAGCCCGTGAACGCGGCCACGCGCGAGCCCGGCCTGAATTGCGTGACACCTTCCCCCACCGCGCGCACCACGCCCGCCGCTTCCGAGCCTGGCGTGAACGGCAGCGGCGGCTTGAACTGGTATTTGTTCTCGATGATCAGCACGTCGGGGAAGTTGACGGCGGCGGCTTTGACGTCGATCACGACGTGACCGGGCGGCGCTTCGAGGTCCGGCAGGTTGTCGACGACCAGGCTCTCGGGCGGCCCGTATTGCTTGCAGCGAATCGCGCGCATCGTGTCTCCATCTCGGTTAGGGTTCGCAACGATTTTGAGTGTAAAACAATTCGCACGACCGTGCGATTTATTGCCGGGCAGTGCGCAAGGCCGACGCGTTTCGCTTGCCACGCAAGCGCGCCGGTCATGTCGCTCGCGTGCCATCTTTCCTCGGTTACAATCGCCGCATGCGAATCCTACTCAGCAACGACGACGGTTATCTGGCGCCGGGCCTGGCCGCGCTCTACGAAGCGCTCAAGCCGATCGCGGACGTCACCGTCATGGCTCCCGAACAGAACTGCAGCGCCGCGTCGAATTCCCTGACGCTGTGGCGGCCGCTGTCGGTTCTGCGCTCCGCCAACGGTTTCTACTACGTGAACGGTACGCCGACCGACTCGGTGCACATCGCGCTGACGGGCATGCTCGACCACAAGCCGGACCTCGTCGTATCGGGCATCAACAACGGCCAGAACATGGGTGACGACACACTGTACTCGGGCACCGTCGCGGCGGCCACCGAGGGCATCATGTTCGGCGTGCCGGCCATCGCGTTTTCGCTCGTCGACAAAGACTGGGCGCATCTCGACGATGCGGCCCGCGTCGCCGCCGAAATCGTCGCGCATTATCTCGAGCGGCCGTTGCCGGGGCATCCGCTGCTGAACGTCAACATTCCTAACTTGCCGTACGAAGAACTGCGTGGCTGGCAGATCACGCGGCTCGGCAAGCGGCATCCGTCGCAGCCGGTGATCCGCGAGACCAACCCGCGCGGCGAGCCGATCTACTGGATCGGCCCATCGGGCAGCGCGCGCGACGCGAGCGAAGGCACCGATTTTCACGCGGTCGCCAACGGCGCCGTGTCGATCACGCCGCTGCAGCTCGATCTGACCTACACGCAAATGCTGTCCACGGCGCGCGACTGGCTGCGCGACGGCAGCGGCGCTTCATGACCAGCGAGCGCGCGAGGCGTTTTCCGCTCGGCCTCGAGGACCTGGTGCGCGAGCCGCGCCGTCCCGAAGGACGTCCCGGTGAAATGCGCGCGGCGGCGATCGCCGCCAGCGCGGCGCTGAACACGCGGCAGCAGTCGGCGAAACCGGCGCAGGGCGGCTCGGCGGCACGCGCGCAGGCGAGGGCGGCGACGGTTACGCAGACAGCGTCGCCGGCGCGGCCTCAGGTGATTCCCCAGGCGAAGACGCAAGGCGTTGCGCCGGGCGCGTCCGTGGCGGGAAATGGTGCAATAGGTGCGATGGGTGCGACGCCGCCGAAACCGCAGGCCGCGCCGCTCGCGAGAACCACGGCGAACCCGTTGACGAATGCGTCGGCCGGTGCGCAAGCAAGGCCGTCGCCCAAACAGGCTGTAAAGCAGGCTGTGAAGCCGCGGGGCGTGCAGGCGGCGCAGGCCGTGCCGGTCAAGACGTCGCTGCAGGCGACTGGCCACGGTGCGCGCGCGACGCCAGCGCCTCTTCAGCCGCAGCAGCAAGCCGCGAAACCGGCGCCGCGCGCGAGCGAGCGCGGCAACGTGCCGAACGCCGCGCCGGGCAGCGCCATGAGCGGAACATTCGGCGGCGCGTTCGGTGGTGCAAGCAGCGGCGCGCAGAACAACGCATTGGCGTTGACCTCGGAACGGGTTCGCGAGCGCATGGTCGAACGCCTGCGTGCCAACGGCGTGACCGATCAGCGCGTACTGAATGCGATGGCGGCGGTGCCGCGCCACCTGTTCGTCGATCCGGGTCTCGCGGCCCAGGCCTACGAAGATGCGG
>NZ_JAAGPQ010000075.1:0-39899 GCF_017104985.1 Paraburkholderia sp. Ac-20342
AGGATCGTCAGGCGCGACTCTCATCGTGGCGCTGAGGAAAAAACCTCAACGAAGACGCCGAATAGATTTGAGCAAGCCCGAAACATCGTTGAACCCAGCATTGCAAAAATGGGGGCGACCATAGATTTTGACTAATACCAGGCAGGAAGTGATGGAAGTGTTGACGGGCCCGGAGCGTCGGCGGCGCTGGACGGCGGAGCAGAAGTTGGCGATGGTGCGGGAGAGCCTTGAGCCGGGGAAGTCGGTTTCGATGGTCGCGCGCCAGCACGGCGTGAACCCGAACCAGTTGTTCCACTGGCGCAAGCTGTACCAGGACGGGAGCCTGTCAGCGGTCAAGGCTGGCGAGGAAGTGGTTCCGGCGTCGGAACTGGCTGATGCGCTCAAGCAGGTTCGCGAGCTGCAACGGATGCTCGGCAAGAAGACCATGGAGAACGAGATTCTCCGCGAAGCAGTCGAGTATGGCCGTGCAAAAAAATGGATAGCGCACTCGCCCTTGCTGCCGGAGGACGACCAGTGAAGCTGGTTTGTGAAGTTCTCGGCGTGTCGCGCTCGAACGTATCGGCACGACTGTCGCGTCCGGCGACGTGGCGCGATGGCCGTCAATCGAGGCAAACCGATGATGCGGCCGTGGTCGAGGCAATCCGCCGGGTCGTCGGCGATTTGCCCAGCTACGGCTATCGACGGGTTTGGGGCACGTTGCGCAATGAACGCATTGCGGCTGGGCTGGTGCCGTTCAATGCCAAACGCGTCTATCGCGTCATGCGCACGCACGGGCTGCTGATGGAGCGCCGACCGATTCCACCCCGGCCGCAACGTCGGCACGACGGCAAGGTGGCTGTAGCGCGCAGCAATCAGCGTTGGTGCTCGGACGGCTTCGAGTTTCGCTGCGACAACGGCGAACCGCTGCGTGTGACGTTCGCGCTGGACTGCTGCGACCGTGAAGCGATGAGTTGGGCGGCCACGACGGCGGGTCACAGCGGCGACATCGTGCGCGACGTGATGCTGGCTGCAGTGGAAAACCGGTTTGGCAACGAGCTGCATACACCGTCCGAAATCGAGTGGCTAAGCGACAACGGTTCAGGCTACACGGCCGACGACACGCGTCGGTTCGCAGTGGCCATCGGCCTGAAGCCATTGACCACTCCGGTGTGCAGCCCGCAAAGTAACGGGATGGCCGAGAGCTTCGTGAAGACGATGAAACGCGACTACGTCGCCTTCATGCCGAAGCCGGATGCAGCGACTGCTGCACGCAACCTGGCCATCGCGTTCGAGCATTACAACGAGAAGCATCCCCATAGCGCGCTGAAATACCGCTCGCCTCGCGAGTTTCGGCGCTCGATGGATTCAGCAACCTTAGTGTGAGGCTGTGTCCGGGATTGCAGGGTCAACTCCACAGACTAATCTGGCTTACGGAAATTTTCAAGCTAGTTGTCACCTCAACAATTTAATTTCAGGCGGCCTTCTTCTCTTGATGACGGTTTGGGGCGACGCCCTGGTTGTCTCTGCGATCCGGGAGATAGGATTGGCCGGCTGGAAGAGGAAAAAAGTACGTACACGGTAATTTGTTCTCTCCGAAGCATCTTAACGGTGATCTTTGCTATTGAGATTCCCGGTTAGATTCGGTGATTCTGAAGATCTTATGATTGATTGACAGGGTGCCGTTGCTTTCCTGGTATTATCATAAGTGACGCATACGTACAATAAGTGTTGGTTCCGGGTGATCGGTGCGTGGCTTATGCGCTTCGCAGGTAGTGTGTCACGGCTGGTTTGCCATCAGTACATTTTCCTGTCTTAAATGCGGCGGCTGGCTATGGTGGTAAAAATCAATGTAGTACACCTGTAGTGGTAATCCCCCCGAAGAACCGCTGGGATCGGAAGTAGAGTTTTCCCGTTGAGGGAGTTCTACAGAATGAAGAAGTCGAGATTTACGGACAGCCAGATCATGGGCGCGCTCAAGCGCGTAGATGTTGGACTGACGGTGTCGGAGCTGTGCCGGGAGTTGGGTATCAGCACAGCGACGTTCTACAAATGGCGCTCGAAGTACGGCGGCATGGACGTGTCGCTGATCGCGCGGATGAAGGAACTGGAAGCCGGGAACGTGCCGCAGCGGCGATACGGATTGCGCGAGATGTTCAACGCATTGCGCTGGATGGCGCGAGCCGGTGCGTCCTGAAGAATGCTGCCGACCAACTTCCTGCCTTGGGAACAGGTCTATCAGCAAACGCAACGCTGGTTGAACGCGGGTTGCTTTGAGACAATGGTCAACGACTTGCGTTCGGCGCCGCGCGTGGTGCAACAGCGTCAGGAGCAACCCAGCGTGGTTATCCTGGATGGACGTACGCTGCAGTCCACATGCGAAAGCTGTCCGCGCGTGTTACGACGGGCATAAACGCAAGCGCGGAAGCAAGATCCATATGACTGTCGATACACTGGGCCTGCTGCTCGCAGCGCACATTACGCCGGCCAACGAGCAAGAGCGCGCACAGGTAGCCGAGCTGGCGCGTCAGCTCCAACACGTAACCGGACAGACGGTAAAACTTACATTCGCTGACCAGGGTTATACGGATAACACCGCTGCACAGGCTGCACGTGAAGAAGGCATTGAGTTGCAAGTCATCAAGCTGCCCGAGGCGAAGAAGGGTTTCGTGCCGTGGCTTCGCAGCTGGGCTGGGTGGTCGAACGCAGCTTCGGCTGGCTCAACCGCTTCAGGCGGCTGCACGCGACTACGAACGCTTGCCCGAAACCTGGACAGGCCTGCACTTTGTCGTCTTCGCCATGCCCATGCTCGTTCATACTGGACCGATTATGCAAAGTGCTCAACCCGCCCTAGGGGGAGCATGAGACGCTATCTTGCCGACACATTTGCAATGGTGATTTTTTCGATTGCCATAGGTGCTTTCGTTGAGATTGTCATCACGGGGCTCACGATAGAGCAAACCATCAAAATACGTGCTGCTGCCATACCAGTCTCGTTGTTAGTTGGAAGGCCATACGGAATTTATAGGGACTGGGTGTTCAGGCGACTAGGTAGTGCAGAAAAGACGCCGCTACAAGAAATCCTGCTGGATACCTTCATCAATTTGACGTTCCAGATTCCTCTTTATTCACTGATATTGGCATTGAATGGCGCCAGGTTTTTGCAGATTCTTACGGCAGTCAGTTCAATTCTTGTCATCGTTGGTCTTTCCGGTCGCCCCTACGGCATTTTCCTAAGAGGATGTCGGCGGTTGTTTAAAGTACCTGACACGCTCTAAGACCTCAAGTAATAGCTTCTGCTTGAGCGCAGTACATTCCGGCGCTGCCTCAATCACGAGGTTCGCGCCTGAAACCGATTCTGCGAGGTCGCAACACAAATGGACTTTTATTTGTTCGATCATCCGTGTGAATCTCAACCTCGCCCTGGACACGGAAATTCTGACGCCTCCCGGCGTCGTTATACGGCGCACAACGTGAAGCTCCGCGCTTCTTTCACCACGCGAACCGGGCGCTTTCGATGCCTGGGTGGTTTTCGCAACTCACAGAGTTGCTCGACTGCACTCCCGTTCAACGGGTCTTGCGCTGCCGTGCAACTGCACCACGCAACATCCACATATTCTTGAGTCACACCGTAACCCACCCCGGCTATCGGCCCGAACAGACTTAAGGAGGCAGTCATGCAAATGACAACCGAATCAGCACTGAAAATCAAGCCACACGTGCCCGAAGAAGCAGTGCAACTTGACGATATTCCCTGGAGACCGTTTCCCGATGCACTGTCCGTCGGCGGCATCCGCTGGAAATTCTTGCACGCATCGCCGGAAATGGGTGGATGGACGGCAATCTTCGATTGTCCTGCAGGCTCTTCGTTCAACGCACACTTTCACGTCGGGCCGGGAGAATACTTCCTTACCAGGGGTCGGATGGACGTGCGCGGTGGCGCCGAACAGGGTGGCGACACTGTCGTCGCACCCGCGTATGGCTACGAATCGGCGAACGCCCGTCACGACAAGACGTATTTCCCTGTCGATTCCGAGTTCTACATGACGTTCCTCGGGCCCCTCGAATTCATCAAGGAAGATGGGACTCCCATCGTCGTTGTGACGTGGGACGAAGCCCAGCGTGCCTACATCGACTAGAAAATTTGCACTCAACGCAGAGGTCAACATGTCCGTCACCACCGTTCCGGCTGCCGCAGCAACCAGCCAGATTTTCGACCACCATCTCGGTGCATTCGCGCAGGGTCTCGACGAACTCCTGAAGGACTACGACGACGGTTCCGTCATCGTCACGCCTGAGAAGACCTATCGCGGCACTACGGAAATCCGCGGCTTCTTTAAGGCATTTCTCGATGATGCCCAGCCAGCATTCTGGGACGCATTCAAGGTCACCAGCAAGAGTACGGAGGGTGAAATCGCCTACCTCGCCTGGGAAGCCAGGCCATTCATCGAACTGGCGACCGACACGCTTTACGTCAGGAACGGGAAGATTGCGGTCCAGACGTTCACTGCATTTTCGGGCTGACTGCAAAGAGGCTGCGATGGGCGAGCGCGAAGCCTGCGTTCGATGCCGGTAAAACATCTTGGGAGACAGGCATGGCAGGGAAACTCGAAGGCCGCACCGCGGTCGTTACGGGCGCCAGTTCCGGGAACGGTCGCGCGATTGCAGTGGCCCTGGCGCGGGAGGGCGCTCACGTGGTGTGCTCCGACCTGAAGAAACAGGCGCTGCCGGGTGGCTACGAAAAAGACCTCGAAGTCGATACCGACGCGCTCATCAGTCAGAACGGAGGGAAAGCGACGTTCATCGCGGCAGATGCGAGTAAGGCCGTAGACGTGCAGAACGTCGTCGCTGATGCGGTAGAAAAGTTTGGCAGGCTCGACATCATGGTGAACAACGCGGGCGTGTTCACCGGTTTGCACAACATCATCGACGAAACCGAAGAGCAGTACGACTTCACGATGAACGTCAACGCCAAGGGTGTGTGGCTGGGGTGTAAATATGCCATCACGCAGTTCATGAAGCAGGAGCCGATTAAAAGCTCGACCGGTGCCGAACTGCGGGGCCGTATCGTGAACATCGCGTCCATTGGCGGCCTGGTCGGACTCGCACTCGAGCCTGCTTACTGTGCCTCCAAGGGGGCGGTGGTCAACTTGACACGTGAGCTCGCAATCGATTTCGCGCCGGAGCGAATCAACGTCAATGCCATTTGCCCAGGTTTCCTCGCAACGGCGATGGTTCGTTCCTTCCTTGAGAAGGAAGACACCAACAAGCTTCTCCATGACCTCACACCGTGGCCACGTGTGGGAACCGCCGAAGACGTGGCACGTGCGGCGGTGTTCCTCGCGTCTGACGACGCCGAATGGATGACCTGTTGATTTGCACGGAATCCTGACCCCGGTGGGTCAGGATTCCGTGCAAATCAACACTGACACCCATCGAAGCGATGCTTGGCAAGATAGGTTCGGAAAGGGATGTCGACGACGATGCTCGACGGCTTCTGTCGACATCCCCGAGCGATCGAACGGAAGCGGTCTCTCACGCAGCCTAGGCCTATGCGGCGGTGCTTGCGTCATGAGTGCTGCGTCGTCGGGCGGATTCCGAGGCCGGGACCTGGAACTTGAGCTGCTGGATGCGAACAGTGAACCCTTGGTCCGCCTGTTCGCGCATCCGGGTGGGGATTGGGACCCGCCAGAAGAAAAGTACCGGAATCTGCGCGTCGACCCGCCGGCTGGGCACAAGGACGCGTTTGCCGTTCTTTATACCGGCAACACGCTGGCGACAGTCGCGATCGAGTGTCACATCCTTGCGGCGGACGCGGCCGACCGGTACCTATTTGCACCGGAGCCTTCGAAATCAACGCGAAGCGCGATGAAGACGCGAACGGATTGATGCGCCTCCAGTTCAAAATGAACCTCAGTGAAACTCGGATTCCGACGTGGGTTTGCCATCAAGGACGCCGCTAGCCCCGTTGGTCTCCCTGCGAGGATATGGACCGGTGTAGCCAAGCCTCCGGGATATGTCTTCGCCCGTGCGTTGAGTGAGTTCGCGGATGTGTGCTTCCTGTGGGCGAAGCCGATAAGTCGGCCCTGTGACGCTGACGCCGGCCAGCATGTGCCCGACTTCATTCCAGATTGGCGCCGTAATTCCGCTCATGCCTTCGAACATGTTCTCATGCGAGATCGAGATCCCGTGCTCGCGAATACGCTCCAGTTCCACGAGCAGGTCTTCTTCGTCGATGATGGTGTGCGGCGTAAATGCTTCCAGAGGGCTGCGCCTCAGATAGGTCTGGCTCCATTCGACAGGCTGATAGGCAAGCAGCAGCTTGCCTATCGAAGTGGAGTGAAGCGGACGGCGCAGTCCCACCGGAAGGGAGAATCGCACCGGCTTGCGCGTTTCAATGATCTCGATGGTTTCGGCAAGCTCTTCGTCTTCGGCGAGAATGCCGAGCTGCACCGTTTCGCCGATATTCGCGAAGAGCGCCTGCAATGCAGGGCGCGCAGTCGGCAGGAAGCGTTCCTTGGCGGTTATCGCCGCGGCGATCGCGTAGGTCTCCGTGCCGAGACGGTACATGCCCGATACGTTGATGACGTAGCTCGATGCCTCGAGCGAGCGGAGGAGCGTGAGGAGGCTGGTCTTCGGCAGGTGCGTCAGGGCGGCCAGTCTGGCCAGCGTCAAGCCGTTCGTGCTGATCGCCAGTTCGTAAATTACCTGCAGCACCCGGGCGGGCGAGCGTGTCGTCTCGTATTGTTTGCGCGAAGTTATGCCTTCCGCGTCGGACTTGTATCTGTTCATCACCGTGTCTTGGCGGAATCCGGGAATTGCGTTGACCTGTGTTCCGCGCCGGGCGGCGGGCTCCCGTTCACCGCAGCCACCGGCAGGTCATTATAGCGGAAGCAATTTTCCGGAGGCCGGGGCTCGAGTGGGCCTCCGCGCGGCGTCGCGCGGAGGTGCGGGCCGCGTCGGCCGTGATGCGGCGATCAGCCTTGCTGGTCCTGGAAGTAAAGCTGAGCGGGGTTGTCGACGAGGATGCCATGAAGCGTTGCCGGATCCTGCGCCCACTGCGCGAGCCGGTTCAACAGTTGCCCGTCGTCCGGAACGTCCTCTTCGTACGAGACGTGCGGCCAGTCGCTGCCCCACAAAACCCGTTGCGCATTGATGGACACGAGCGCGCGGGCGCGTTCGTCGTCGGGCGAGAAACGCCATGCCGAGAGCTTGACCCACGCCTTGCCTTCAGAGAGCAGATCGTGAAGGCCGCGAAAGCCCGGTGATGTCATCGAACTTCCCTGATACACATGCGCCATGTGATCGAACACGACCGGCACGGGCAGCCGCCGCAACAGGGGGATGAGTGCTTCGATATCCTCAGAATCGATGAAAAGCTGGACATGCCAGCCGAACGGCTGGATTTTCGCGGCGATCTCAGCGATCTCATCCACGCTCGTTCCCCCCGCCACGACGCGCTGGAGCCGCACGCCTCGTGCGCCGCGCGCATGCATGGCGGCGAGCGTATCTTCATCGACGTCCGGCTCGACCACGACCACCGCGCGGGCATGCTCGCCCATTTGCTCTGCCGAGTCCAGCGTGCACGCGTTGTCTTTCGCGAAGAAGCTCGGTTGGACGATCACGTTTCGTTCGATGCCGGTTGCACGCTTCATGCCGAGGTAGTCGCCCAGCGTCGACTCGGGCGGTTGCAGCGAGCGCGTTTCGCGCAACGGGTACTGCCCGAATGGTCCGACGATGTGCATGTGGGTGTCGCACGCACCGGGCGGAACCGCGAAGGACGGCGGTTGGATATCTCGACGGAATCCGAGTGGGTTCGCACGGGGTGGCGTTCGATTGACGGTCATGGTCTTGGGTCGGGAGGGCCGGTTCACACAGGCTCGGTGTTTTCGGAACGGCGGTGGCCGGTGGCCGGGTCGCCAGCTTGTGTTTTCATGCTAGGCATTCCGATATCGGACGTCAATATAAAATTCGGAACAAAACTTGTTGACGGTTCCTGAACTCGTGCGGTTTAATGTTCCGAAATAAGAACGAATATTGATTTTCGGAACAAAATTTGCCGAAACAGGAGACATGACATGGCGGGACAAGTGGTGCGTATCGGCGCTGGGGCAGGCTTTGCCGGAGACCGGATCGATCCGGCGCGCGATCTCGCCGAGCGCGGCAATCTGGACTACCTCATATTCGAGTGCCTGGCGGAGCGCACGCTGGCCTATGGGCATTTGCAGCGGGCGCAGGACTCGGCCCGTGGCTACAACCCGCTGCTGGAGAAGCGGCTGAACGCGGTGCTTCCCGCCTGCATGGCGTACGGCACGACGATCGTCACCAACATGGGGGTCGCGAATCCACGGGCCGCAGCCCACGTCGCGATTGAGGCCGCTCGCAGGATGGGCCTGCGCATTCGCGTGGCCGTGGTCGAGGGCGACGACGTGACTGCCCGCATTTCCGATGCGACGTTCTTGCCCGAGATCGGCAGGACGGTTGGCGAGTCCGGCTTGCGCCTTGTCGGCGCGAACGCGTATCTGGGCGCGGAAGCCATTCTTCCGGCGCTGGACGCGGAACCCCACCTCGTGATCACCGGACGCGTCGCCGATCCCTCGCTCTTTCTCGCGCCGCTGGCGCATCGCTACGGCTGGAAGCTCGACGACTGGGCGACGCTCGGGGCGGGCACGGCCGTGGGCCATCTGCTCGAATGCACCACACAGGTCACGGGCGGCTACTTTGCCGACCCGCCGTATAAAACCGTGCCCAATCTCGCGTACGTGGGTTTTCCGCTTGCCGAGGTCGATGCCGACGGAAGCGCCGTCATTACGAAGCTGGAACGGACCGGTGGATGCGTCACCGACCTGACCGTGAAAGAACAATTGCTTTACGAGGTGCATGACCCGAGCGCGTATCTCACGCCTGACGTGACCGCCGACTTTTCCAACGTCCGCATCGACGATACCGGCGGCGACCGGGTCGCTGTCAGCGGTGCAACAGGACGCGCGCGTCCCGACCGGCTGAAGGCGATCGTCGGCTTCGACGGCGGCTTCCTGGCGGAGGCGGAGTTCAGCTATGCCGGCCCTGGCGCGGTGCAGCGCGCGCAACTCGCAGCGGCAATCGTCGAAGAGCGCATGCGCAACGTTCACGGCTGCGACGAACGCATCCGCCTCGATCTGATCGGCGTGAATGCGCTGCACGCCACCGCCATCCGCCGGCCGGTCGAGACGCAGGACGTGCGTTTGCGGGCGGCGATGCGTACCGGTAGCCGCGACATGGCGCAGACGCTTCTGTCCGAAGTCGAAAGCCTGTGGGTTGCGGGGCCAGCGGGCGGCGGCGGTTACCGGGGCAGTGTCAATGCTTCGGTCACGACACAGGCCGTGTATGTCGGCCGCGATTCTATCGAGACGAAGGTGGAGGTGTTGCAGTCATGAAAAGAACGGTCCCGCTCCGTGAGATTGCGTCGGCCCGTACCGGCGACAAGGGCAATGTGTCCTGTGTCTCGGTCTGGCCTTATGACCCTAAGCATTACGAAGATATCAAGGCTTCCTTGACGGCGGAGCGCATCGCGAAAGCCTGGCCGGATCTATTCCGGGGCCCGGTCGAGCGTTTCGAGATCCCCGCGCTCCAGGGTCTCAATTTCGTGATCCACGATGCGCTGGAGGGCGGCGTGAACGCTTCGCTGAATCTGGATTTTCATGGCAAATCGTTCAGCTTCCTGCTGCTGGAGCTACCAGTCGAAGTAAGCGATCTCTAACTTTGCGGCGGGAACGGACGGTTATCCGAATACATAAAATAAATTCAGGAGACAAAAATGCAGAACACGGTTTATGCCGCGACGCGGCTCGACAGATTACCGCTGAGCGCTTTTCACTGGCGCCTGTTTTTTCTGATCGGAACCGGGTTATTTCTCGATGCGTTCGACGTTTATCTGGGCGGTGTCGTCACCGGCACGCTGCTCAAATCCGGCTGGTCGACGCTGGAGTTGAATGCCTGGTTTACGACACTCACCTTCGCCGGCCTGACGGTGGGCGCGTGGTGCGCGGGTGTGCTCGGCGACCGCTTTGGCCGGCGCTTTTCGTATCAGCTCAATCTGCTCATTTTCGGTGGCGCGTCGATTGCTGCGACCTTCGCGCCGAGCATGTACTGGCTCATCGCGCTACGGTTCATCATGGGAATTGGCATGGGGGCCGAGATCGTCGTCTCGTACGGCATGCTCTCTGAGTTCGTGCCGCCCCGCTATCGCGGCCGGCTGCTGGCCGCGCTTTCCCTTTTTGCGAATTCAGCGGTGTTTGTCGCGTCACTGGCCAGCCTGTGGATCATTCCGGCTTTCGGCTGGCGCTACATGTTCGCGGTCACCGGGGTGGCCGCCGGCATCGTCTGGTTGATGCGCAAGAAAATGCCCGAGTCGCCGCGCTGGCTCGTCAGCCAGGGGCGCTTCGACGAAGCGCAGGCGGTGCTGGAGGCGATCGAATCTTCCGTTGCCCGCAAGCATGCTCTGCCCGACTACCTGCGCGAAGATCCCGTGCAGCCCGAGGCCGTGCCGCTCGGCGTGCTCTTCAGGACGCCGGTGGTGTGGCGCACGATTGTCGGCTCACTGATCATGGTGACGATCGGATACAGCATCTACGGGCTGATCAACTGGCTGCCGTCGTTTTTCGTGCACCAGGGTTTCAATATCGTGAAGTCGCTGACCTATAGCACGGTCATGTCGCTCGGCGCGCCGGCCGGCACGATTATCGGCATATTCGTTGCGGACCGGTTGGGCCGGCGCCCGGCGATCATTGGCGCGGCGCTCGCAACGGCCGTCATCGGGCTGGCCTACCAGCACACGACGTCGAGCACGGCGCTGCTGTTCGCCGGTTTTTGTCTCGTTGCGGGAATCTACGTTCTGGTGGCGGTCGGCCAGGGCGCCTACGTGCCGGAGCTGTTCGCAACGCCGTACCGGCTGCGTGGCAGCGGCATTTGCGGCACGGCTGGCCGCGCGGCCAGCGCGCTGTGCCAGTTCTTCGTGCTCTGGCTCTTCACGGTGGGCGGCGTGAACATGGTGGTCGGGTCGGTGGTGGGCATCCAGTTGCTGTTGGCGGTGATGGTCTGGCTACTGAAAATCGAGACGAGCGGATTGCGCCTGGAGGAGACAGTGGGCGATGGCGCGAGCTTCGGGGCACAGGATCAGCAAGGCGCGGTCAATGTCAGTCACTGAGCGCTAAAGAGCGACGGCAGTGCGGATTCGGTGGGGTTCAGAGTATAGATTATTTAGTCATGCGAACTTAAAAGATGGCATGAACCACCGTAGCGGAACAGATCATCGGAGGCAGGGCGTTGCCATGAAAATACGTTACATGATCGGGGCAGTGGCATTGAGTCTTTATGCTTCGAGCGCGTGGAGCCAGTCGTCGGTCACGCTTTACGGGTTGATTGACGAAGCGATCCGGTACGACAACCATCAGACGCCGTCCGGTGGTCACAACATCACGATGGGTACGGGCGGTGCGATTTTGGGGAGCCGCTGGGGATTGCGCGGCGTCGAAGATCTGGGCGCCGGGACGAAGGCCATCTTCACGCTGGAGTCGGGCTTCATTGCGAATACGGGCGCCATGGCGTTTCCCACGCCGAGCGGGCAAACCCGCATATTCGGGCGGCAAGCCTTTGTCGGACTGTCGAAAACGGGCTGGGGCACGCTGACGTTCGGCAGGCAATATCTGCTCGCCTATTTAATGGGTGCGTCGCACGACACATTCGCATTCGCCAACTATGCGGCGACCTGGGGGTTCCAGGCGGCCGGGCTGATGGGCGGCGCGCGGCTCGACAACACCGTGCAGTACAGCTCGGACAACTTTCACGGATTCAGGCTGAACGGGGCTTACACGTTTGGCGGCGTGGCCGGTGACATCCATCGCAATTCGTCGCCGGCGGTGAGTGTCGGCTATGACAACGGCGCGCTCAGCGTGGGCGTCGCGTACCAGATCGTCAACGACATCGGCGGCGAAGTACCGGCGAATAGCGGGTACGGGAACACGTATTTCGGCATTGCCATTCCACAAAGCTCGCAAAAGATTTTCATGGCCGGCGCGACCTGGACGCTCAGCAACGCCGCACTGTACGCGCAATATATTTACAGCCATGTTTATCCGGCGGATTACCGGAACGATTCGATGTCGCTGGGCGCAGCGTACCGGTTCAGCCCGGCATGGGAAATTCGCGATGCGGTCTACGTCGATATCTTGCATCACGCGGCAGGCGAGGGCGCGAGAATTACCACCGGCCCCATTCTGTTCTATCACGTCTCCAAGCGGACGGACCTTTATACCGGATTCAACTACAACCACCTGAGCGGCCAGTGGACGAAGCTGGCGTCGACCAGCGGATTTACCCAGTCTTTTAACGGCTACAACTCGCTGTTTGAAGGCGTGCTTGGGATGATTCACCGATTCTGACCGGATATGCGTGCGTACGCGGCTTCTCGTTCGCGAAGCACAGCATTTCTGTTTTACGCAAGCGCAGCTAGTTTGGAGGAAACGCAATGAACTCGGCAGGAAGGCTGGAAGGCAAGATCGCGCTCGTCACGGGCGCTGGATGCATCGGACCCGGATGGGGCAATGGGCGCGCAATCGCTGTACGGTTTGCCGCCGAGGGCGCGCATGTCGTCGCGATCGATCGCAACCTCGCATCGATGGATGAGACGCTGGAGCTGATCCGGCAGTCGGGAGGGCAGGTCACGCCATACGAGTGCGACGTGACCGACAGCGGGGCGATCGCCCAACTCGTCGCGCGAAGCACGGCGCGCCTGGGCCGCATCGACGTGCTCGTGAACAACGTGGGGGCGCCGGCGCCAGGGGGGCCTGTGCAGCTGAGCGAGGCGCAGTGGGAAAAGCAACTGGAGCTGAACCTGACGACAACCTACCTGATGTGCCGGCACGTGTTGCCGGTGATGGAGCAACAGGGCGCCGGCGTGATCGTCAATATCGCTTCGACGTCGGGCATTCGCTGGACGGGCGCTGCGCAGGTCGGTTATGCGGCAGCCAAAGCCGGCGTGATCCAGATGACGCGTGTCGTGGCGGTCGAGTACGCGCAAAAAAATATCCGCGTGAACTCGGTGGTGCCAGGGCTGCTGCATACGCCGCTGGTCGACACGACGGTCGCCCGCAACCAGACCGGCGGCGATGTTGAATTGCTGCTGAGCAAGCGTAAGGCACGCATCCCGATGCCATTCATGGGCGATGGCCGGGACACGGCCAACGCCGCGCTGTTTCTCGCGTCGGACGAGGCCCGTTTCATCACGGGCACCGAAATCGTCGTAGACGGCGGCATGAGCGCGCGCTGCGACTGACGCGAAACGGCGCTTGCGCATTTCGCCCCTTTCTGCAACTCAATACGGAGTTTCCATGGCACGCATTCCCTATCCCGATCTCAGCGCCGGTGAAATCGCGCCGCTGGTCGATCGCATCGTCGCCGAGCGCGGCCGGATGCTCAATCTCTATTCCATGCTGCTGCACAGCCCGCCCGTTTGCGAGGGCTGGCTCTCGTTCCTGACCGCGATTCGCCAGCGTTCTTCGCTGCCCGCGCGGGTACGCGAGATGATCATCATGCGTATTGCGGTCATCAACGACGCCGACTACGAATTCCAGCAGCATCGTCCTATTGCGCTGTCCGTTGGCGTGAGCGAGGAAGAAATCGACGCGTTGCGAATGGGCCGTCTGAACGGATTCGACGACCGCGACCGGGCGGTGCTCGCCTACTGCGACTCGATGACGAAAAACGTGCACGTGCCGGACGACATCTTCGCGGCTGTACGGCGTCACTTTGATGATCGGGAACTTGTCGAAGTGACCGCGACGGTCGGAGCATACAACCTGGTGTCGAGGTTTCTCGAAGCGCTCCATGTGGATCACGACGATTAGCGTGCTCACGCGCATCGATATCGCTTTACGACGAAACTGTCTGGAAGAACATCCATGAATCATTCAAGGAAGGTCATCATTACCTGCGCGGTCACGGGATCCATTCATACGCCCACGATGTCGCAGTATCTGCCCGTTACTGCTGAGCAGATCGCGCAGGCGGCGGTGGACGCTGCCGAAGCGGGCGCATCGATCGTCCACCTTCATGCAAGGAACCCCGCCGACGGGCGGCCGACTCAGGACCCTGAAGCATTCGGTGCGTTTCTGGGCGAGATCCGGCGACGCTCCAACGTGGTCGTCAACATTACGACCGGCGGCAGTCCGCACATGAGCGTGCAGGAGCGCCTGAGGCCAGCGCTGCACTTCGCGCCGGAACTGGCCTCGCTGAACATGGGGTCGATGAATTTCGGGCTGTATCCGATGCTGGACCGATATGCGCAATTCGATCACGCATGGGAGCGCGAGCATCTCGAGAAAAGCCGCGATCTGGTCTTTCGCAACACGTTCGCCGATATCGAAACGGTTCTCACCTCATGCAGTGCGCAGGGTACGCGTTTCGAGTTCGAGTGCTATGACACATCGCACCTCTACAATCTCGCGCATTTCGTCGATCGCGGGCTCGTCAAACCGCCATTCTTCGTGCAGAGCGTTTTCGGGCTGCTTGGCGGGATCGGCTCGCATCCCGAAGACCTTGCGCATATGAAGCGGACGGCCGACCGGCTGTTTGGCGCCGACTACGTATGGTCCATTCTCGGTGCGGGACGCAACCAGATGCGCCTCGCCGCGATCGGCGCGGCTCAGGCATCCTGCGTGCGCGTGGGGCTTGAGGACTCGCTTTGGATCGCCCCCGGCGAACTCGCGAAAAGCAACGCTTCTCAGGTTGAGCAGGTGTGCAAGATTTTGGCAGGGCTTGCGCTCGATGTGGCAACGCCGGACGAAGCGCGGGCGATGCTGGGGCTCAAAGGCTCGGACAACGTTCGGTTCTAGATCGCGGGAGCCGCTCGCACGGCAGGGATCTGGTGCAAATCGCGCGGATGTGAATCGGTTAGTCGTGCAGAACGGCAAGTCACTGATGCATGTGGCACCGGATCGTGGCAAACGTAGCGGAGGGCCGTGTCGGGTTGAGTAGTTTTACGGCAAGCGGGGGCAGGGAGGACAAATCTGGAGGGTGACGGAACAGCAGTTTCAATCGACTGCGCCACCGGCTGGCGTTGTTCTGCATAGCCCGTCGATATAGTCCGCCCACTCCTGCATCACTCGGCGACGACCGTCGTCGAAAGTTGTCCTGTCGTAGGCCTTCTGCACGTCGCCTCGTTTAGCGTGTGCGAGTTGCGCTTCGAGAACATCGATGTCGATACCGAGCCGCTCCCGGCCAACGGTCCGCAGCATGCCGCGGAACCCATGAGTAGCGTGTTTTCCCTGGAAACCCATCTCGCGCAGGGCCTTGCTTAACGCGTCGCGATGTAAATGCGGAGTCTTCTGACGAGCCGGAGACGGAAACACATAGTGTCCGCGGCCTGTAAGCGACTGCAATTCGCCGAGCAACGCAACCACTTGCTTGGGTAGAGGCACAATATGGTCGTGGCGCATCTTCATCCGCACGGCCAGAACATGCCATTCGCCCGCTTTCAGGTCAATTTCGTCCCACGGTGCAGATGCGACCACGCCGGGGCGTAAGCTCGTGAGCATGGTCAGTTTCAGTGCGGCCCTGGTAATCGGCGACTTGTAGGTATTGATGGCTTGCACTAGCGAGGCGATCTCGGTGGGTTTCGTAATCGCCGGGATGTGGCCTTTCTCGTGTCGCGGGATGACGCCGCGCAGCGACAACGGAACACCGTCGTCTCGCAGGCTATGGTGGATCGCATACGTCACGATGCCGCCGACGTATTGGCGAGCCTTCGTTGCGAGATTGGGGGCATGCGCCGCTATTGCTTCCAACACCGGTTTGACTTCCGACGTCGCGAGCGTCGAAATGGGCTTGCTGCGTAATGGCGGGATCAGGTATTGCCGAACTACGAACTCCGCTTTGCGGTAAGTCTCGTCGGTCCACTCCTTGCGCTTGAACGCGAGCCAATTCTCCGCGACGAGACCGAACGCTCCTTCAGCGATGCGTTTGCGTGCAGCGGCCTCGGCTCTGCGATGCTCGACCGGATCAGTACCATCACGCACGAGACTACGCGTAATCGCAGCTGACTTGCGCGCGTCGACGAGTGTAACTTCGGGATAGGGACCAAGACTGAGAAAGTTCTCCTTTCCCGTACTCGGGCGACGATAACGGAGCAGCCACGTTTTGCTTCCGTCCGGCCAGATGCGCAGGGCAAGCCCGTTACCGTCCGAGAGCAGGTAAGGGCGTTCGCGCGGTTTGGCGACGCGAAATACGACTTCGGACTTCGGTTCGGCGTGTTTGGGCATCGCTCGGTACCTCGATTCCGTGTATACGCAAGAAAGAGTGTACGCAAAAATCGCCGATGCCACCGGTATATGACGGCTGTCCACGGAAACAAAAAACCCCGTAAGACTTTGATCTTACGGGGTTTCTCGAACTACTGCGGCTTACGCCGGAACAACCGTTGGTGCCCAGGAGAGGACTCGAACCTCCACGGTGTTGCCACCGCTAGGACCTGAACCTAGTGCGTCTACCAATTCCGCCACCTGGGCACGTCTTCAAGCTAGACCGCTATTCTAGCGTGACGATCAAGTTTGTCAATCCCTGCTTCAAACAAACTTTCCTGTCCGCCCGGTCGAATCGCGCAGCGAAGTTGCTTTCGCGACCGATCCCCCCGTCCTGCTCATCCGAGCCGACCGATCGTAAAACAGCCTGTCGGACTACCGGGTCTTACACAAAAAAGTAGAGCCGCCCAGAAGGCGGCTCTACTTTTGAATCTGGTGCCCAAGAGAGGACTCGAACCTCCACAGTGTTGCCACCGCTAGGACCTGAACCTAGTGCGTCTACCAATTTCGCCACCTGGGCAGGTGATGAACAGCAAAGAACGCCATTATAGCGACCGATTCAGGTCTGTCAAGCATCGCACCAAAGTCGATCGAAGCCCGGCGCAAGCTGTCGCGCCATGTCCGGCAGAGGTCGCAGACGCCCCGCTTGGCGCGCGGCACGGGTGTTAGAATGCCTCGCAGTACTGCGTTGGCCTCTGTCGTTCGTTGGCATATCGGCAGGGCCTCGAGCGGGAGCCGGCGCTTCGCCGTCTCCGGTGAGTTTGCAACGCAGTCGCAGTAGAGCACGGCAGGCGCAACAACCGATGCAACGAGAGGCGCTGTGCAGTTGCAGCTTGCAACCGAGCGCATATCGCAAACGTCTAACAGGCCGGGCCCTCACGTCGGCCGACGTCCATGCAACGAGAAAAAATCATCGACAAGCCCTTGAGCAAATTTCCGTATCCGATTCCAAGCCGCGAAGAAATCCTCGGCGTGCTGCGCACGAGTGAAACGCCGCTTGCCGCGAACGACATCGCCGAAGCCTTGTCGATCAAGCGCCAGGAGCGCGAAGGATTTTTCAAGCGTCTCGGCGCGATGGAGCGCGACGGCCAGATCCGGCTCGATCAGCGCAACCTCTATCAACTCACCCATCCGTCGAACTTCGTCGCGGGCCGCGTGCAGGGTCATCGCGACGGCTACGGCTTCCTGATTCGCGACGACGGCCAGGACGACCTGTTCCTGCCCAACGGCGAAATGCAAAAGGTCATGCACAACGACCGCGTGCTCGCGCGCATCGTCGGCTATGACCGGCGCGGGCGCCCGGAAGGGCACATCGTCGAGGTCACTGACCGCGCCAACAAGCGCGTGATCGGGCGTCTGCTCAACGAGAACGGTGCGCTGATCGTCGCGCCCGAAGACAAGCGCATCGGCCACGACATCCTGATCACGCAGAACACCAAGAAGGCCAAGGTCGGCCAGGTCGTGGTGGTCGAGCTGACCGATTTCCCGAGCCGTCATTCGCAGCCGCTCGGCCGCGTGGTCGAAGTGCTCGGCGATATCGACGACCCCGGCATGGAAATCGAAATCGCGGTGCGCAAGTACGGCGTGCCGCACGAGTTCGGCGAGGCCGCGCTCGACGAAGCCGCGCGCCTGCCCGACGAAGTGCGTCCGGCCGACGTTCATCATCGCGTCGATCTGCGTGACGTGCCGCTCGTCACGATCGACGGCGAAGACGCGCGCGACTTCGACGACGCGGTCTATTGCGAGCCGGTCAAGGTCGGTCGTGGCGACGGTTTCCGCCTGATCGTCGCGATCGCTGACGTGTCGCACTACGTGCATCCGAAGAGCGGGCTCGACACCGACGCGATCGAGCGCAGCACCTCGGTGTATTTCCCGCGCCGCGTGATTCCGATGCTGCCGGAGAAGCTGTCGAACGGGCTGTGCTCGCTCAATCCGCAAGTGGACCGCTGCGTGCTCGTGTGCGACATGATCGTCACCGCGCGCGGCGACGTGAAGGCCTACCAGTTCTATCCCGGCGTGATGCATTCGGCCGCGCGGCTCACTTATACGGAAGTCGCCGCGGTGCTGAAGAACACCAAGGGCCCCGAGGCGACGCGCCGCGCTACGCTGCTGCCGCAATTGCAGAATCTGTACGGCGTGTACAAGGCGTTGTTCGCGGCGCGCCAGAAACGCGGCGCGATCGACTTCGATACGACCGAGACGTACATCGTCTGCAATGCGCAGGGCAAGATCGAGCAGATCGTGCCGCGCACGCGCAACGACGCGCATAAGCTGATCGAGGAATGCATGCTGGCCGCGAACGTGTGCGCGGCCGACTTCCTCAAGCGCAACAAACATCCTGGCCTGTTCCGCGTGCATGCGGGACCGAGCGCGGAAAAGCTCGAGAATCTGCGTACGTTCCTGCGCGGCATGGGCCTGACGCTCGGCGGCGGCGACACGCCGCACGCGAGCGATTACGCGGCGCTGATGGCGCAGATCCGCGACCGGCCCGACGCGTCGATGCTGCAGACGATGCTGCTGCGCTCGATGCAGCAGGCGGTCTACAGCCCCGACAACATCGGCCACTTCGGTCTCGCGTACGAGGCCTATGCGCACTTCACGAGCCCGATTCGCCGTTACCCGGACCTGCTCACGCATCGCGCGATCTACGCGATTCTGCAGGGCCGTAAGTATCAGCCCGAGCCGCCGCACGGCGTCGAACTCAATACCGCGCTCTCGCCGCGCGCCCGCGCGATGCAGCAGGCCGACGAGGAAAAGCGCGGCACCCGCGCGCGGGCGAACAACGTCGCGATCTGGGAGGAACTCGGTCTGCACTGCTCGGCGAACGAGCGTCGCGCGGACGAAGCATCGCGCGACGTCGAAGCCTGGCTCAAGTGCTATTTCATGCGCGACAAGCTCGGCGAAGAGTATGGCGGCATGGTCAACGGCGTGACGTCGTTCGGCATCTTCGTGCAGCTCGATTCGCTGTTTATCGAAGGTCTCGTGCATGTGACCGAACTCGGTTCGGACTACTTCCAGTACGACGAGATCAAGAACGAGCTGCGTGGCGAGCGTACCGGTATTCGTTATCGCCTGTCGGATCGCGTGCGTGTGCAGGTGAGCCGCGTCGATCTCGACGCGCGCAAGATCGACTTCCGCCTCGTGCGCGACACGCCGATCAAGCCGCCCGCGTCGCGCGGCGCATCGGCCGACCGTAGCGAAGGCGGCGGGCCGCGCGTACGTGCATTGCCGGCAGAGGACAACGGCGTGCCGGTGCCGGGTCCGCGGCGCAAGAAGGCCGCGCCGGCGCAGAGCGCGGCGATCAAGGAAGCGCGCGCGGCGCGCGGCGCGGCGAAGAAGCGTAGCGCCGCGACGAAGGCGACGTCGAAGCAGGCACGCAAGAAGCGCTGAGGTCGTCGCAGTGTCCGGGCCGCGCGCAGCGGGCACGTGAAGCGTGCCGGTTGCGCGCGGTCTGCATTTGGGCGGGCAGCGGTTTGGGCGGCTGAAGTGCGAGGCGCAACAATGCCGTACGCGCGGTGGCGCGCGTGCACACTACGCAGTACGACCTCGGCACGACACAGGTTTTTATCTTCATCACAGCGGCGCGTTTGACGCGCGCCCAATCAAAGGTTGTTCAGTCATGGCACGTCTCAAGGTTTTATACGGTTTCCACGCAGTGACCGCGCGTATCCGGCACGATGCGTCGACGGTCGAAGATGTCTATTACGACGCGACGCGCAAGGACCGTCGTATGACCGAGTTCCTGCATGCCGCGAAGGAAGCGGGCGTGCGCCTGATTGCCGCCGACGAAACGCGGCTGTGGGGGCTCGCGCATACCGAGCGCCACCAGGGCGTGGTCGCGCGCGCCGGCGATTTGCCGCTCGCGCAGAACCTTGCCGAACTGCTCGACGGCATCACCGGTTCGCCGCTGATCCTCGTGCTCGACGGCGTGACTGATCCGCACAATCTCGGCGCGTGCCTGCGTGTCGCCGACGCGGCCGGCGCACATGCGGTGATCGCGCCGCGCGATCGCGCGGTGGGCCTGAACGCCACCGCGGCGAAGGTCGCGAGCGGGGCGGCCGATACCGTGCCGTACATCACCGTGACGAATCTGGCGCGCGCGCTGCGCGAGCTGAAGGATGCGGGCGTGTGGGTGGTCGGTACGGCCGGCGAGGCAGAGAAGAGCGTCTACGAAACCGGACTCGACGGTCCGGTCGCGCTCGTGATGGGCGCCGAAGGCGAGGGCATGCGGCGTCTGACGCGCGAAACGTGTGACGTGATCATGCACATTCCGATGGCGGGGACGGTGGAGAGTCTGAATGTTTCGGTTGCCAGCGGCGTGTGTCTGTTCGAGGCGGTGCGGCAGAGAGCGGTGAAGAAGTAATTCCTGTTGGTCAATGGCTTCCGCCCGGAGCGCACTGGTGTTCCGGGCGGGTTGCTCGTGATGTAGCGAGAGATTCTGTTGATTGATGTGGGTAATGACGTATTCTAAATATCCAGATAACCTCGGGGGCCACTGCTCAGATATTGGATATTGGTTTTCCCTTTTTCTTTCAGGAAGGCGACTGCGTTTCTGAACAGTGGATTATTCATATCCTGTTCTTCTATTATTCGCCACAGATCTTCGCCTTCTGATTTCATTTTCAGAAAATGAGCGTTGAATGGTTCGTCCACGTAGGCTCTGGCTATATAGTGAACGTTTTCGTCGATAAACTCGTAAATGTCGTATTCGTAATAATAATCGTACATTTCATTTTCATCGGAGTCGCTGCTGTCGATGTGGCGTGCTGATATTGCTTGCATGGATATGTTATTTGAAAAATATCTATTGTAAAAGATGATTTTTATTTGATGTAAAATGTTGCGTCATGGTGTAATGCCGCGTTAACGAGAAATTTTTAGATTGTGCTGCGTTATCCGATCCTTGTTACGCAGACTACACCATAGCCATCGGCCCTGCATACGCATCGTAGGCGATAATCCGGCGGCTCAGCTACTCCTTATTATCGCGTCAACTTGCCTGCCAAAGTGGCAGGCAAGTTGACTATTGGCTCAATAGCCACTTTAATTCGTTGAGAAAAGAAGTAGTTGTGTGACCCCAAAGTTTTGGATAAAAGCCATTGTTATAGTTTTTTTCAAAGGCTGAATCAAGATCCACTGGATGTTCATCCATGAATAAATTTATCTCTTTGATCATTTCGTAATGGTAATCTCGTGGGCTATCTCTCTTGTAGCATGAAATGATTTCCGGAATTGTATTTCCCCATAAATCAAAATCCTGATTAAAATATGCTCCAAAGAGTTCATGCATCCGTGGATAGTGATCTGATAGCATGTTTTACCTTTGATCAATGCATGCGACCTGTCTTTCTCGGTTTATTTTGAAAAAGGAGACAATTTTCACAGTTTCACTCCGCAGGTCGGAATCCTAATCGAGATGCTTACTAAATAGAATCTGGGACTGCGGGTATGGTGTTTTGTCGATCATTTAATTGATTGCGCCCGGGTCATGCTAGTGTTTCCGGGCGGGTTGGGAGCGATATGATAAGCGACAGGTTACTCGTTCAAAAGCCGCTTTAATTCATCCAGAAAAGAAGCGGTTGTATGACCCCACAATGCCGGATCAAATTCCGTGCCATATTTAGTTTCAAATGTAGAATCAAGATCATTCGGGTGTTCGTCCATAAAATAATTTATTTCATTGATTAGTTCGTTATGGCGTTCTTGTGGATTATCTTTTTTATAGCAGGAAACAATTTCCGGGATTGTATTGCCAAACAAATCGAAGTCCTGACCGAAGTAGGCCCGAAAAACAAGGCTCATCTGTGAGTAGTGTTCCGAAGGCATCATTCACCTTTCATTGATGTAGGCAGTAAAAATGTAATATGGCATGCCATTGTAGACCTGGTATTTCAAAACGACGATCACCCTATTCATTGATGTCAGCTTCCCCGTCGATCTTGTTATTCCGTAACCAATTTCCCCCGGAACTGTTTTAACGAGATCGAGCGTCGAATTTCGAACTGCGGTCTTCGCCCAGGTTTGGATTCTTGTCGTATTGGCGCTTATAACTTCCGATATCGCCCATTCGGCTCGTTCCAGACTGGCAAAAGACGATACGACTTGCCGCCTTGGCTCAAGCTGCAGCCTTTCCCGCAACTGTGCCTCCGTTCTTTCAACGTGCTTCAGTATCGTATGCCCGCCAATCGAACTACCCATTTTCGCCTCATGCGCATGCAGATTAATACGCCCGATCGTAATCCGCGCCGCCCGCGCCGCCTTGATCGAACTGGCGAATCCGAACGGTACAGCGATATCGAGCGACAGACCGATCTGATTCGCTATGTCCGGGCGGGCTTTGAGCGTTTCGGCGAGTTTCGTCGCACTCTGCTGCGTTAGCGTGGCGATGTTCAGCCCCGTCAAAACCTGACGCAGTCCGGCCGCTGCGGTGTCCGAACCATGCACGCCGAACACGACGCAGCCGGCTTTGCCTGCCATCGTCGGCTCCGGCAGCACGCATGGCGTGCTCGCTCCGATCATTTCCACCACGCCGGCGGCGACCTGCAGGCCGCCCCAAAGCCGGTTGGAAAGCATCTCCGCGTGGCTGATCGACGCGCGGCCAGTATTGCGGCCAGTTGCGGCGCGCTGAGCACCACACGCACGCCATTCGAGCCATATTCTTGCGACATTCGAAAGTCCTCTGTCATTGAGTGGACCTGCGAAACTAGCAAGCGACAGGAGGATGCGGAATGGGCGGGGGATGATTCTGCGCTTCCGTTGCTTTTTATCATGGGCATCGACACAGCTTCGCTCGATGCGCGGCGCGCAAGTGGCCCAAACGGGTGCTCGCCGAGCCACTCCGGTAAACTAACGCTTTTTCACGCTTTTCCCGCCTCTCTCATGACTCAAGACGAACTCAAGCAACTGGTCGGCCAGGCCGCCGCCGATTACGTGAACGCCAACGTGCCGCAAGGCTCGGTGATCGGCGTCGGCACGGGCTCCACCGCGAACTGCTTCATCGACGCGCTGGCCGCCGTCAAATCCCGCTATCGCGGCGCGGTGTCGAGTTCGCTCGCCACGACCGCGCGCCTGCAATCGCATGGCTTCAAGGTGCTCGATCTCAACGAGATCGATTCGCTGCCCGTGTACGTCGACGGCGCCGACGAGATCGACCGCAGCGGCGCGATGATCAAGGGCGGCGGCGGCGCGCTCACGCGCGAGAAGATCGTCGCGTCGGTGTCGGACGTATTCGTTTGCATCGCCGATGCGAGCAAGCTCGTCGACACGCTCGGCAACTTCCCCTTGCCGATCGAAGTCGTGCCGATGGCGCGTACCGCGATCGGCCGTCGCGTGACGGCGCTCGGCGGCGTGCCGGTCGTGCGCGTAACGAAAGAGGGCGTGCCGTTCATCACCGACAACGGCAACGAGATCATCGACGTGAAGGGCTTGAGCATCAGCGATCCGCGTACGTTCGAAACACACATCAACGCATGGCCGGGCGTCGTTACGGTCGGCCTGTTCGCGGGCCGTGGCGCGAACCTGTGCCTGCTCGGCACCGACACCGGCGTGCAGACGATCACGTACGGCGAGAAGTAAGCGAAGCGTTTCTATTCGCTCCAACGCGTGTGAGCCGTTCAGCCGGCTCACACGCGTTTTTTATGGCTCTTCCGGAAAGGATCGGACGGGCAAATGAGCGGGTAAATAAACCTACAAATAAACCCGCAAATAAGCAGTCGAATCAATCAAGGCCCATCGGCTCCAGGCCGTGAACCGGCACTTTGAATTATTCGCGTACTGTCAGGCGTCGAATGTGGGCACCCGCACGCACAGCGATGAACGCGCCACCTACACTCTTTGCTAGTGACAGGTGGCGTTTTTGACAGGCAGGACGCGAGATGAGCGGCGATCGAGTGCAACCGGTTCGTCGCTCCCGGTGGTGCCAGGAAGAGACTCGACAGAATCATCGAGTGCCTTCTCGACACCGGCCTTCCCAGTCTCGCCGATTTTCTCGAAGATCGCGCACCGCTTGCCGGCAAACCTGTCACCACGTCGTCGATCTCGCGTCTGCTGTTTGCGCACAGATGCGATTGCGCCTGTCTGCCGTCGATGCTGTGCATTCGCCGATGCGCCACGCGCGTGAGAAGCGTGCCGGCCGCACATCGGTTTCGTCGTAACGCAGTGACTTCGCAATGAGTAGCAGTCAGCCGTTCGGACCGGCGTGTCTGGGCGGCTATTGATGTGCCGGTTCGTTTCGTGTGGTCTTGCACGCGGGGCGCGCATCGTCGATGTGCGCTTCACGCGCGGGATCATCCGCGGCGGACCCTTTAAGAGAGAGCATGGCTGGATTGCATCAGCCAGCATTGAGAGGCGCGCCGTGCGCGGTTGAAGTGGGATTCATCGGCGCCGGCATGCCTCGCGTGGCCATAACGACCTGAAGCAGACGGCTCGCCGGCAAGGACTCTGGGCTACTTCGCCGTATCGTTTTAGATGTAGACGGTACAGGGTGCGACGGCGATTCACTACAACAGGCAGTCGCCATTCGTTCGTCAGGTGCTGACGTATTGCGAATGCGATCTTGGACGAGGACGAATTTAAACTCATGAACGCCGATCGCCTAGCGGGATCTTTTCCCGACATTTCCGAGGCTTGGGCTGCGTTGCAGGCTCAGTTGCCGATCAAGCCGATTCACAGCGAAGAGGACTATCAGCAGATGCTGCAAGTCGCGAACTCGCTCGCCGAACGTCTGAACGGCACCGACAAGGACCCGCTCGTCGATCTGCATGCGATCGTGCGGGAGTTGATCCGCCACTGGGAAGCGCACAACGTGATGCTGCCGAAAGCGGAGCCGCGCGAGGTGCTGCGCCATCTGCTGGTCACGCACGGACTCAAGCAGAAGGACCTCGCCGGAATCGCGTCACCGACCGTCGTCAGCGACATTCTCGCGGGGCGGCGCGCGATCAGCAAAAAAGTCGCCAAGGCACTCGCGGTGCGTTTTCAGACCGACGTCAGCGCGTTTTTGTGAAAACGGCGCGGCGCCGGCCGTGGGCCGTGCGCTGCGTTGCAGGGCTGACTTTCGGTGACCGCGGTTCGCGGAAGGTTCTGTCCCTACGCGCCAACGCGGGCGGCTCATGATCCAGCCGCCCGCGTTGGCGTTTGTACCTGCATGCATGCGCTTGCTTTCGCGCTTACCGCGGCGGCGCCGACTAAATTAAATGAATGCTCTGCGAAACAAAAGGCTGCGCCCCGATCGAGGCGCAGCCTTTTTTCTACTCCACATTCAAGCTTGAAGCATTCACCGCATGAATAGCCGACGAATCGCCGACCCGAAGACGTGTACGCAAACGCGTGGCCGTTTCCGTATCGCCCTGGTCAGAACGCATTGCGGCTGACAAAGCCCTTGAAGATCGTAATGAACACGATCTTCATGTCGAACCAGAACGACCAGTTGTGGATATAGAAGAGATCGAACTTCACGCGCGCTTCCATCTTCTCGACCTTGGTGGTCGCGCCGCGATAGCCGTTGACCTGAGCCCAGCCTGTGATGCCGGGCTTGATACGGTAACGGTGCATATAGCCGTACACCTGGTCTTTATAGAGGTCGTCGTGTTCGATCGCATGCGGACGCGGACCCACCACCGACATCTGTCCGAGCAGCACGTTGAGAAACTGCGGCAGCTCGTCGAGGCTCGTGCGGCGCATGAAGCTGCCGAGCCTCGTCACGCGCTTGTCGTTGCGGGTGGCCTGCGTCAGCTGGCCGTGCGCTTCCTTGTGCACGGTCATCGAGCGGAACTTGTAGATCGCGAACGGCCGGCCGTCCACGCCCTTGCGGACCTGGCGGAAGAACACCGGCCCGGGCGAGGTGAGCTTGATACCGATCGCGAGCGCGAGGAACACCGGCGCGAGCATGAGCAGCGCGAGCGCCGCGAACAGGCGGTCGAACATCAGCTTGGGCCACATCTGCGGCGGCGAAAACGACGGCGCGCTCAGATTGAGTGTCGGCAATCCGGCGACGTCGACGAGCGCGTGATTGAACAGCGAGAGGCCGCGTACGTCGGGAATGAAGCGCAGGTTGACGAAGTCATGTCTGAACATGCGCGTGAAGCGATAGATCGTATGCTCTTCGGAAAGCGGCAACGCGAGCCATACTTCGCTCACGCGTTCGTCGCGCACCTTGTCGGCGAACAGGTTCAGATCGGTCAGCACCGGCAGGCGCTTCAGACGCGCGCAAGACGCGGCGGCGTGCTCGACGTTCGTGGCGAGGCTGGTGTCGATGCTGGTATCGAACACGCAGACCGGCTTGAAGCCTGCTTGCGGCGCATGTTCGAGATGCGCGAGCAGCATGCGCGCGAAGCCGGGAGTCGCGACGATCGCGACCGTGCGCGTGTTCATGCCGCGGCGGCGCACGCTATGCAGCACCACGTGCATGATGCAGCGGGTCGCGATGATCGAGGCGCCGGAAATCAGCGTCGCATAACCGAACCACAGGCGCGATACCGCGTCCATCCGATGCAGCGAAAACGCGAGCATGAGCGTGGTGGCGACCACCATGAACCAGGCGGCGGCGATTCTCCCGAGCACGGGAGTCAGCGCCTTGCCGCGCGATGTTTCATAGACGCCGAAGGCCGGAAACAGCAGCAGTACGAGTACGCAGCTGAAGGCGATCAGCAGACGCTCGGTATCGGGCAACGCGATCGGTGACGAAAAACGCATCCAGTGTGCGAGCAGGCCGCCGGCAATCACGAAGAGGGCGTCGAGGCATCGCGCGGTATTCCTGAACATAGATAACGATCCGGTAATCGAACGGTGCAACCCAGGTTCGATGTTTATTCCACGGTCTCGGCTTGACGCAGACGCGGCAGCAGACGATCGAATTCGCGCTTGACGAGCCCATAGCATTCGCAGGCGCGGGCCTCGAGACCCTTGCGGTCGAGTACCTTGATATGGCCGCGGCTATGGTGAATCAGGCCTTCGTCGTGCAGCTTGCCGGCCGCTTCGGTGATGCCCTCGCGGCGTACGCCGAGCATGTCGGCGATCAGTTGCTGCGTGACGGTCAGATCGTTCGAGGCGACGCGATCGACTTCGATCAGAAGCCACCGGCACAGCTGCTTGCTGAGCGCGTGATGGCGATTGCACGCGGCGGTCTGCGCGACCTGCGTGAGCAGCGCGTGCATATAGAGCAGCATCAGGCGGCGCAGAAAGTCGGAGCGCGAGAACTGCTGCTTGAGCGCCTGGGCGCTCATCCGGTAGGCGAAGCCCGCGCATTGCACCTGCACGCGGTTCGGCATGGTTTCGCCGCCGGTGAGCACCGGCACGCCGGTCATGCCTTCGCGGCCGACCGCGGCGATTTCGACGGAGCTGCCGTCTTCCATCGTCGAGAGCATCGAGATGATGGCGGTGGTGGGGAAGTACACGTGATGGATGCGTTGACCCGAGTCGCACAGTAACTGCTCGGTGCGCAGGTGAACCAGTTCGAGATGGGGAGCTAGCGCCTGCCATTCGTGCGACGGCAACGCGCCCAGCAGATGGTTACCGTGCAAATCGGATTGAAGTGTCAACATGATCGGTCCTCGCATGAAAGTCGCGTCTCATGCGACTTTCTGTTTATTTGATCCGATTCCCACATCCCCGAAACATGCTGCCTGGCGAGCAGCGATGGATGCAGGATCGGCCCCGTATGTGGCCTTTGCGCCGCAGCCCTTCTTGTGGCTCTCGTTTGCGACGGCGCTTGTGTTGCGCTCACCTAATAGCGAGGACCGTGCCAACCTTAATGAAAGCTTATGCCGACGCGGTGCAACGAATCAGGACCTGTCTCCGCACGGGGGCAATGGATCGTTTTTGTTTCATTCATGTACACCCCCCTGGTTCGGAGGATGCATGGCATGAGAACTTTCGGTTTGGCTCAATCCCTTGATATGACTGGATTTCAGCGGATTGGCAGGGGGCTGCCCAGAGTGTCGCAAAATTGAACCTGGCGTCTCATGCACGTTTTAATGCTCGGTTGGTCTCGTGCAGGAAATGATTCAGAACTGTTAAATGCGGTACATCGGCGCGCGCGCGCGGAGCCCTTTTTGAAGGGGGAAAAGTTGCGCGGCAACCAACAGTGGTTTGATGGACCCAACACCTGGCTGCGCGTGAAGCCGGGTTTTACGCGGTTCGTGAAGGTGCGCCAGCACCGGATGACCACTCGCTCTGGACGATGGCGGATAACGCATGGACCCCGCACACTTCACTCCGAATGCGGGGTTTGTTTCATCAGCTTTAAAGTCTGCGTTCGATGCATCTGCAACCATTTCGCGGTTGGTTGCCGGTTACGCGACGGAGAGCCTCGCAACGATACGCGGATGACTCGGCGCGAGATGAAGCCAGAGACGAAGCCAGTCGCGCGCGGGGAGCGCGGGCGGGGCAATGATATGAACGAAGTGCCGCGCTTCGATGCCGCGAAAACCGCTCGAACCCAAAGAGTGAGACGCGGCACGGTCGTCATCGAGTTGCAACGTCAGAGGATATAAAGTGGGCTCCCCGCATGTGCGGCCATTCGCGTTTCGCGTGGCGCACGCGCGGCTTGCCGGCTAGTGCATATGCATCGATCCATTGCAAGGACGAAACATGGCTGCGGTATCCGGGTGTCGGCGAGTGTCGCGCGACTTGCGACTGGCGGCGATGTTCAGGGAATGGACGAAACGTAACGTCGACGAAACAACGCCAATGCCGTGGTCGAGATGGCTCGTGAGGCCGAGCGTGTCGAATGCCTGCGGGGTGTGGGGGAGGTGCGCAGTGTGCGGTGCGAGGCCGGCAGGTCAACGCACCAGCGCGGCAAGCGGCGGCAGCGTCTTTTCATAAGCGCTTTCGAGCACGTCGAAGCAGTCCTCGCATGCGTCGCGACGTCCACGCGCGATCGCGCGGACGAGCCGGAACTGCATCACCATCGCCTCCGACGCAATGCGCTGCGCCGCGGCCGGAATCGTCGGTGGAATCTCGAAGCCTTGCGCGAATAGCCATAGCAGATGTTTCGAGAGACACTCGAAGTTCGCGCCGAGCTGGCGCATCAGATTGAACGCATAGAGGTCGAGGTAGGCCTCGCCGCGTTCGAACAGCGTGTCGAGATGCGCGGGAAACGCGGCACGCCATTGCGAAATCGGGTTGATAAGCGGACGCCGCTCCAGATGCGCGCACAGCAGTTCCGCCGAGGCTTCCGCGAGATCGATGCCTTCGAGTGCCGGCCGCGTCTGTTTCGCGAACTCGACGTAGGGGAACAGCAGACCGGCTTGCTCCGCGAAATGCGGCAGCTTGCGGAACACGCCGTCGTAATCCTCGCCTTCCAACTGGTGATAGCCGGCGTTATGGAAGTAGCCGATGCGGCGCGCGGCGACGTCGACGAAGTCGATCCCGATCGTGGTCTTCGGATGCGGGCTGCGATGCGAGGACGCGCGCATATCGGGCAGGTAATGGCCGTCCACTTCGACGAGCACGGTATGGCCGCGCAACGTTTGCGCGAGCACGCGCGTTTCGAGCGAGTCGTAGATCGCGAGCTCACGCACCTGGGTGCCGTACAGACGTTCCAGATCGTCGAGCGGAAATTTGAAGCAGGTGAACTGATCGCCTTCGAAATCCTGCGTGACCGTAAACGCGAGGGCGGCGCGCGGCTCGAAGCCGAAGCCATGCAGCAGTTCGATCCATAGATCGGCGTAGCAGTTGGTTTCCTGCCATACACGTTCGCCCTGATGCAGCGCATGCGGCACGTGCTGGCGCGATGGCGCGCCGCAGAGCGGCTGCGTGCCGGCGAGCCGAGGCGTGGATAGGCCGCCGGGCCGTCGCGGCAGCGGCGAGGTCGCCAGCGCGCTGGCGAGCGCGGGGGGCAGCAGGGGATTCATGCGCGGTCTCCGGCCGCGGTGCGCGTCGCCGGCATCGTGGACATTGCGCGCGCTGCGCTCGCGTTCCATCGCAAGACGCGTATATCGCCGGGCCATGCGTCGGCGTCGAGCCGATGATTCGAGATGCGGGTCGTCGGTGTGTTCATATGCGATGCGAAGCTGAGTGGAACCGCGAGCGGCGCGTCGGCCTGCTTGCGATGAAGGCCGCATCGTGATGCCGCGCTTCGTTAGGCGGCATTTAAGAATGATCAAAGTCCAGCGTCAGTGCGATGCCGTACGGAAACGGGCGTTTCACGCACGTAACGTGTTGCCATAACGAGGGGCCGTCATGTCATGCCATGCCGTCGGGCGAGGCATGACATGTACTGTCCCGCTGAACCTGTTGACCGTCGAGGGCATGATGAACTGGAAAACGCTGGAATTCGATCAGCTGTCAGCACGTGAGTTATATGTTGTGCTGCGCGCGCGTAGCGCGGTGTTCGTCGTCGAGCAGTCGCATGTCTGTCTCGATGCGGACGGCCGCGACGAGCACGCGCTGCACGTCTTCGCAGCCGACGACATGACGCGGCCGATGCCGATCCTCGCTTATGCACGCGTGCATCCCGGCGATGCGGAAGATCCGGAGATCATGATCGACAAGGTACTGACGAGTCCGCTGCGGCGTGGTGACGGTACCGCCGAACTGCTGATCGAACGAGTGCTCGACGCGGTGGCCGAACGCTGGCCCGGACGCGCCGCGCGCGTGAGCGCACCGGTCGGACTGCGCGGTTTCTACGAGCAGTTCGGTTTTCGCAAGACCGAAGGGCCGTACCTCGAACACGGCGTGCCGTTCATCGGACTCACGCGCCAGGTGCACGGCAGTCAGCTGCGCTTCGGTCAGCGACGACGCGCCCGCGACGGCGAATCGTTCGTCGATACGTTCGAGTTGTTGTGATGCCGCGCATGCGAGTGAGGGCGTCGGGCGCGCGGTTGGGTCTGCCGCCACGTTGATCGGTGGCGACTGAGCGTGCTCATGCGGGTGTACCTGTTACGGAGATGCATCGGAATCCGTATCAATGCGCCGGGATGTCTCTATCGCCGGATGACGGTTGTCATGCCTGAAAGAGAACGCCTTGTATCCGTGCTGCGTGTCGACTATTCCGGTATCGGCGATGCGTCCGGCAACGCGTGAGCGTGACAACCCGGGAACACGAAACCGGCCGCCCGCGCGGCATGCCGGCGAGCCGGGTGGTGGGTCGAGTGGCACGCCGCTCAATTCGCGCGCGCATCGGCCACGCCATTCAGTCTTTCAACTTCCTTCGATACCGGTCGCAACCACGCCGGAGTTCAGTGCAACCGCAGCGCCACCAGGTCGCCTCCCCATTCGTGCAAATCAGACAATTTCATCCGGCAACGTGCGTATTCGCACTATGCAAACTTCGCAATGCAGGCACGCTTGAGAGGCCAGTTTGGCGTTGATCGACAACACGCGCGTTGCAGGTACGAAACAAATCATCAGAGGGATAACCCTGTCAGGAAGTGTCCCACTGGCGCATCCGTTTCGAAGCTAGCAACGTATCGTTAAAAAATGTGAAATGCATAAAAACGATTTGTATGGGCCATTCAATCAACAGGCTACGCGGGGTTAACACCGCTTCGGGGAGATAGAGGTCATGGAACAGGCAAACAAGGATCGCTCGCTGGTGAGCAAAGTGATGGACGGGCTCGTCACCGGCATCGTCGAGGAGAAGTACGGCGCGATACTGCCGCCGCAGGACGTGCTCTCGAAGGAGTTCGACGTGAGCCGCACCGTGATGCGCGAGGCGCTCTCGATGCTGCTCGCGCGCGACATGCTGGACGTGCGGCCGAAGATCGGCACGCGCATCCGGCCCATGAGCGATTGGCGCATGATCGACGAGGACGTCGTGAACTGGCGTTTTCGCGCGAAGCCTGATCCGCTGTTTTTGCGCGACGTGATCGAGTTCCGCATTCTGATCGAGCCGCGCGCGGCGGCGCAGGCGGCCGCGCGCGGCGGTGCCGTCGACGTTGCGGCGATCCGCGAGGCGTTCGAGGCGTTTCGCCTGATTCGCCCCGGCGAGCCCGGTTATCAGGAAGCCGATGAGCTGTTCCACACGCGCATCGTGATCGCAAGCGGCAACCAGTTCTTCAAGCAGATGGCGGCGATCATTCGCGGTGCGCTGTCGACCGTCAATCCGATCATGCACGACAAGGACGATCTGGGCGAAACCGCGATCGCCTCGCATCGACGCGTGGTCGAGGCGATCGAGCGGCGCGATCCGAAAGAAGCGGAAATCGCCTCGCTCGCGATGATCGACTACACCGCCGAAGAGCTCAGCGGCCGGTTTTCGGCGGAGCCGTCGACGCGCGCGTGAGCGCAACGGCGCAGGCGAGGGCGAGGGCATCGCCGCGCGCGGCTGAGCGGTGTGCGCGGGAGCGTGCGGTAGACGGAGCGCATTCGCGCACGGCAGGCATGGGCGACATGCGTTTCGTGCGCGACAATGACGGCTCTCCTGAACCGCACGGACCCTGAAGACACGATGACAGATGCAACGTTGGCAGCGCACGAGCCGATGCACGAAGCCACGCCCGCGGCGGACACGCCGCGCGTGATCCGGTGGGGAATCGTCGGCACCGGGCGCATTGCGCGCCGTTTCGCGCAGGGGCTCGGCTATGTGCCGCAGGCGCGGCTTGCCGCGCTGTGGTCGCGTCGCGCGGAACCGGCGCAGGCCTTCGCCGACGAATTCGGCGGCGCCGTCTACGCCAGTTTCGAGGCGCTGCTTGCGAGCGGCATCGACGCACTCTATATCGCGACGCATCAGGACAGCCACGCCGACTATGCGATCGCCGCGTTGCAGGCCGGTCTGCACGTGCTGTGCGAGAAGCCCGCCACGATCAACCGGCCGCAGCTCGAACGCGTGCTCGCGGTTGCGTATGCTTCGCAACGGCTCTTCATGGAAGCGATGAAGCCGCCGTTCTATCCACTCTACAGAAAGCTGCGCGAGCAGCTCGCGGCCGCGCCGATCGGCGAGGTCGGCTTCGTGCGCGCGGGCTGTTCGGTGCCGGGCGTGCCGGCCGATCATCCGTCGCTATCGTTCGAGCATGCAGGCGGCGCGCTGCTCGATATCGGCATCTACGAAATGTTTCTCGCGGTGGACTGGCTCGGCGCGCCACGCGGCGTGCAGACGTTCGGCCGGCTCGGTGCGAGCGGCGTCGATACGTTCGCGAGCCTCAACAGCGAGCACGAGCGCGGCATCGCGCAGCTGTTCTGCGGACTCGATCTGCACGGCAAGGGCGATGCGCTGCTGATGGCGCAGGGCGGCCATGTGACGCTGCACGAGCCGTGGTGGAATCCGTCGCGCGCGACGATCCGCTATGCCGATGGCCGCGTCGTCGAACTCGACGAGCCGTTCGAAGGCGGCGGGCTGAACTACGAGACTGTGCACTTCTGCGAGCTGATTCGCGCGGGACGGCTCGAAAGCACGCTGATGCCGCACGCGACGTCGCTGCAGATGATCGCGATGGCCGATGCGGCGCGCGCGGCGCTCGGGGTGAAGTTCGCCGGGGAGTGAGTGGGCGAACGAGGGGACGAACGAGTCGATGAATGGGCCGGCGTGCGAGCAGAAATACGAGCGGAAATACGAGCAGAAATCCGGGCCGGCCAGAGAGCCCCGGACCGCGCGGCGCTCAATGCCGCGTCGGCAGCGACAGACGCCGTTCGTACCAGCGCTGCGCCCATTCGAGCACCTGGCATAGCACCCAGTACACGGCCGCGGCGGCGAGATAAAGCGGCAGCGGCTGATAGGTCGACGCGATCATTTCCTGCGCGCTGCGCAGCAGTTCGGTCACGGTGATAACGGACACGAGCGAGGTGTCCTTGATGAGGCTGATCAGGCTGTTCGACAGACTCGGCACGGCGATGCGCAGTGCCTGCGGCGCGATCACGTAGCGCAGCGTCTGACGGCGCGACAGCCCGAGGCTATACGAGGCGAGCCATTGGCCCTGGTGGATGCCGAGAATCGCGCCGCGCATGCTTTCCGACAGATACGCGGCGACGTTCGCCGACAAGGCGATCACGCCGGCCGGGGTCGGATCGAGCGAGATGCCGAAGCTCGGCAGCCCGTAATAAATCACGAAGATCTGCACGAGCAGCGGCGTGCCGCGCATCACGCTCACATAGATGCGTGCGATCCAGTTCAGCGGCCGGCTGTGGCTGATGCCCATCAGCGCGAGCACGGCGCCGCCGATCAGGCCGAAGATCATCGACAGGATCGCGAACTTGATCGTCAGCAAGGCGCCCTGCGCGAGCACGGGCAGCGATTGGATCAGCAGGGAAGTGATGGACATGGGCGGTGTTCTTGGGGATGCGCAAAGCGCACATCATAAACTTTGGCGGGCGTGACGGCGCGGCTTGCGCGGTGCGGCTCGGGGTATACGCGACGCGCGGATCGGGTCCCGCACCGCGCTCGCCGCAAAAACGCGAAGGGCGGCATCGCCAACGATGCCGCCCTTCGTTTCACCATTTACGACGCGCGTGTTACTGGATCGGCTTGCTGACGTCGATGCCGAACCACTTGTCCGAGATCTTCGTGAAGGTGCCGTCCGCTTCGAGCTGGGTCATCGCGTCCTCGATCGCCTTGGCGAACTTCGGGTTGCCCTTTCTGAACGGAATGCCCGACGGGGGGGCGGTGCCGACGTTCGCGCCGGTGCGCAGCGGCAGTTGCGAGTTCTTCAGCAGGTACGCGAGCATCAGACGGTCGTTCAAGGCCGCGTCGAGCCGGCCGGCGGCCAGATCGCGCAGATACTCGGGCGCGCCCGGGTAGGTCTTCACGTCGATGCCCGGCACCGACTTCGCCATGTCCATGTAGTTCGTGCCGAGACCGACGCCGAGCTTCTTGCCCTTCAGGTCGTCGAGCGACTTGAACTGGCGCGTGTCGTCCTTGCGCTGGATCAGCTGCGCGGCCGAATACGTGTAGGCCGGCGAGAAGTCGAGCGCTTGCTTGCGCGCATCGGTGATGCCGACCTGGTTGACGATCACGTCGAACTTGCCCGCCTGCAGACCGGCGATGATGCCGCTCCACTCGGTCGTGATGAACTCCGGCTTCAGGCCGAGCTTCGCGGCGACGGCCCTGGCGATGTCGACGTCATAGCCGACCAGCTCGCCCGACGGCGCTTTCGAGTTGAACGGCGGGAAGGTGCCTTCGAGGCCGATGCGCAGCGTGCCGCGCTGCTTGACCTGGTCGAGCAGGTCTTCCGCGTGCGCGGTGACGGCGGTCAACGACGTGCCGATCAAGGCGGCAACCAGCAGTTTTTTCAACAGGCCAAATTTCATTGGGTTCCTTTTTGTTCGTTTGGCATTGTGACGGCGGTGAGCATAACAAACAAAACTATCGAAGCAAAAATATCGTTTGTTTATGTCTATATTCCGGGGCGGCGCGCCGGCTGATTTCAGCGCAACGCCTGTGCGCATTCGGCGACGAGCGCCGGCCCCCGATAGATAAAACCGGTATAGAGCTGCACGAGCGACGCGCCGGCCGCGAGCTTCGCGCGCGCGTCCTCGCCCGAGAAAATGCCGCCGACGCCGATGATCGGCACCGTCTCGCCGACCTCGGCGCGCAGTTTGCGAATCACCTCGTTCGACGCGTCGAACACCGGCTTGCCCGACAGGCCGCCGGCTTCGTCGCCGTGCTGCAGGCCGGCGACCGCGGTGCGCGAGAGCGTCGTATTGGTCGCGATCACGCCTTCGAACCGGTGGCGCAGCAGGGTGCCGGCGATCGACTTGATCTGCTCGTCGTCGAGGTCCGGCGCGATTTTCAGCGCGAGCGGCACGAGCTTGCCGTGCAGGTCGGCGAGACGCTGCTGCTTGTCCTTGAGCGCGGCGAGCAGCGCGTCGAGTTCGTCGGCGCCTTGCAGCTGGCGCAGGTTCTTCGTATTCGGCGAGGAGATGTTGACCGTCACGTAGCTCGCGAACGGATATACGCGTTCGAGGCAGTAGAGATAGTCTTCGGCGGCGCGCTCGATCGGCGTGTCGGCGTTCTTGCCGATGTTCAGCCCGAGGATGCCGCGATAGCGCGCGGCCTGCACGTTCTGCACGAACTGGTCGACGCCGGCGTTGTTGAAGCCCATCCGGTTGATCACCGCGTTCGCCTGCGGCAGCCGGAATATGCGCGGGCGCGGATTGCCCGGCTGTGCGCGCGGCGTCACGGTGCCGATCTCGATGAAGCCGAAGCCGAGCGCGGCGAGGCCGTCGATGCACGCGCCGTCCTTGTCGAGCCCCGCCGCGAGTCCGACCGGGTTGCGGAACGTGAGGCCCATCACGGTGCGCGGCGCGTCCGGCACGCGCGGCGCGAGCGCGCTGGCGAGGCCGGTGCGGCCGATGGCGCCGAGCATGCGCAAGGTCAGATGATGGGCGTCTTCCGCGTCCATGCGAAAGAGCCGGGCGCGAACAAGCGGGTAAAGGGAGCTGAGCACGGGACGAGGCAGCCGGACGGCCGGAAAATGGGAACCCGTTATTTTACCGGCTTTGGGCTTCGATGAGACCGATTGGGGGCGTGATCGGGGCGTAGGAAGGCGCCGGAGCGTGGTGGACGCGGCATGCACATGGGCCGCGCCGGCGAGCGGGGCCGGCGTCGACAACGCGGTTTGCCTGCTCCGGGCCGTTGCTGTCAGGGAGCCGCTACGGCCGCAGCGGTCCGCGCCGGCCGTGCATCGCGAGATCGACCGGCGGCAGGTCGACACTGGTTGGATCGAGCACCCGCCAGGCGCCGTCGAGCAAACCTTCGAGCGGCCGGAAATTCGCCTTGTAGGCCATTTTCGGGCTCTCGCGAATCCAGTAGCCGAGGTACACGTAGGGCAGGTTCAGGCTGCGCGCCTGCTCGATCTGCCAGCAGATGTTGTAGGTGCCGAAGCTCGCGTGCGGCAGGCCGGGCTCGAAGAACGTGTACACCGACGAGAGCCCGTCGCCGAGAATGTCGATCATGCTGATCATGCGCAGCGTGCCCGGTGCGTCGGGGTGCTCCGGCGACGGTTCGCGAAATTCGACGAGCCGCGAGTTGATCCGGCTTTGCAGCAGGAACTGCTCGTACTGGTCGCGGCTGTCGCGGTCCATGCCGCCGCCCGCGTGGCGCGCCGACTGGTAGCGCATGTAGAGCGTGTAGTGCTCCTCGTCGTAGTGCAGCGGTGCGACGGTGGCGACCAGCTCGCCATGCTTTTTCCACACGCGGCGCTGCGTGCGGTTCGGCTGGAAACGCTCGACCGGCACGCGCACCGGCACGCAGGCGCGGCAGCCGTCGCAATAGGGGCGATAGGTGAAGACGCCCGAGCGCCGGAAGCCCGCTTTCACGAGTTCCGTATAGACGTCCGAATTGATGAGGTGACTGGGGGTGGCGACCTGCGAGCGGGCGATGCGGCCGTCCAGATAACTGCAGGGATAGGGCGCCGTTGCATAAAATTGCAGCGCTGAAAGCGGGGAAAGAGGCAGCTCGTTGGGATGAGTCACGTTGGCAGCTCTCGATGCGTCTCTGGTAATGCAAACCCGGCGCGCCTGGCGGTTCATGGCCCCGGTCCTGATGGGCGCGGGCGGCGGAGCGGATTCGGCCTGATTCTTCCTATGCGGCGCGCGCGAAGAGTTCGACCCATGCGGTCTTGTCGAAGCGCCACGGAATCGCCGGTGCGCCAACCGACGCGCGAACGTGCGCGACGAACGCCTTGCGCGCTATCTCGCGCCCGCCCAGCGACGCCAGATGCGATGTGTTCTGCTGGCAGTCTATCATTTCTACTTCGTGACGTCGCAGGTGCCCGACCAGCGCGGCCAGCGCCATTTTCGAGCCGTCGGTGACCTCGGTGTACATCGATTCGCCGAAGAACATGGTGCCGAACGACACGCCATACAGACCGCCCACGCGCCGGCCCTCGAACCAGGTTTCGATGCTGTGCGCATCGCCCATCCGATGCAGCGACGAATACGCCTCGACGACGTCGGCCGTGATCCAGGTGCCGCGCTGTCCGCGTCGCGGCGCTTGCGCGCAGGCGCGCATTACGGCGGCGAAATCGTGATCGACGCGGATTTCCCATGCATCGTCGCGCAGCACGCGCTTGAGCGTCTTGCGCAGCGACGGCGACAGCTTGAATTCGGCGGGGCGCAGGATCATGCGCGGATCGGGGCTCCACCACAACACGGGCTGGCCGTCCGAGTACCAGGGGAAGATGCCGCGCCGGTAAGCGTCGATAAGCCGCGACGGCAGCAGGTCGCCGCTCGCCGCGAGCAGTCCCGGCGCGCCGCTCGACGCGCCGAGCGCGCGCTCGACAGGCGGAAACGGATCGTCGACGCCGAGCCAGGGAACCATGTGCGCTCGTTAGCCTTCGCGCAGCGAGCGGAAGATGTCGCCCGTGTGCAGGCCGAAGCTGCCGGCCGTGCGGTCGGCGAAGAAGAAGCGCAGGGTCTGGCCGACGGTCGGAAAGGCGATCTCGTCCCACGGAATTTCGTGTTCCTCGAAGAGCTTCACTTCGAGGCTTTCCTCGCCGGCGGCGATGTCGAGATCGAGCAGGCGCGCCATGTAGAACAGATGCACCTGATGCACGTGCGGCACGTTCAGCAGCGAGAACAGGTTTTGCACCTCGACGCGCGCGCCGGCTTCCTCGAGCGTTTCGCGCGAGGCGGCCTCGGCGGTCGTCTCGCCCATTTCCATGAAGCCGGCGGGCAGCGTCCAGTAGCCGTAGCGCGGCTCGATCGCGCGACGGCACAGCAGCACCTTGTCGTCCCAGACCGGGACGGTGCCGACCACGTTACGCGGATTCTGATAGTGCACCGTGCCGCAACTGCCGCATACGAAGCGCTCGCGATTGTCGCCCGGCGGAATGCTCAGACTGACGCCGTGGCCGCAGACAGAACAGAATTTCATTGGAAAGGGGACGAGAAAGGGTGATAGGAGTTTATCACCGGGGCGCGGGATTATTGAGGCACGGACGCCGCGGGGGTGCCGTGCTTGCATCGCTTCAGGCATGGGATTGCCAGAAAAACAAAAAGTCTTGCAAGGCTCAGAACCTATACATACCGATGGATGCGCCCGGACGGTTCGATGGGCCGCTTTACCGTGGGCCGGTGGCCGGATATGAACCCGGCGAAGCACGCGAAGCAGCCCGCCGTGAGTCGGAACTACAGGACCGCAAAGGTGATTCCCTGACTACTGTTGCCGTGCGCAAGGTGAAGCGCTCGCAAGTCGCCAAGGCAACGCGCGGCATTCCGACCCTGCGCGGCTACCTCGAAGACACCTGCCTTGCCGAATTGCGCACGTCCTGCAAGACGGCCAATCACGGCGACGCCAACGTGCAAATCATCCTGCAATCGTTTCCCGATTTCCTCGATTTGCCGCTCGATCACCTCCCTGCCGCACCGCTCTACGGCGTAGCGCAGCGCATCGCGCAAGGCGGCAGCGTGACTGGCGTAGCGGTCGCGCATGGTGCGCTTTTCCGGGGACAGGTACGGCCGAAAACGACAAGGCCCGCGTTGCGCGGGCCTTGACACGCCACGGCGGGCGATACGGGCCGTGATGCCGCGCTGCCTCAGGTAACGACGGCAGCGTGCAAAGTCATCACCCTTGTCCGCATGCAGCTTGCCCCCCGAGTTCGACAGATTCTTGCGTAAGTCTTTGATTTCGCTACATCAGGGGTAGCGTTTTTGTCCCTACAAGGCGTCGGCGGTCGGGGTTGGCAGGTTCAGTGTCTGGAAGAGCTCCTTCTGTTC
>NZ_JAAGPQ010000076.1:0-240 GCF_017104985.1 Paraburkholderia sp. Ac-20342
GTACATACAATCCAATGTGTATGGTGAATGTGTAGAGTGAGTCTACCAGTACACGTCACAATGATATAGCACCACGCGTATGTCATTACTGTACTATGGCATGACGTGATCACTGTAGAACTAGACGATGTTACAGTAGTGATGCACCATCATCTGATTCTATTCATATGTATATCAATGTTTTTTTTTATACAGGTCCAGTAATTATATACATTTTTTTTTTTTTTTTTTTTAATGCTC
>NZ_JAAGPQ010000077.1:0-39447 GCF_017104985.1 Paraburkholderia sp. Ac-20342
TGCCCGCCGCCGAAGACGCGGCCACCGCGCGCCCGGCCGGCGCGCCGCCGCCAGGGTTCGGCGCGGCACCCGATTTCAGCGCGACCAATCCGCCGCCGCCCAATGCATTCCCGCCGTCGCCGCCGCGCTATCTGCGGCAGAGCGATTCGGCGTGGAGCGTGTTCGGCCGCATCATCGCGGCGCGCGCGCGGCAACTGTTCGATCGCGCGGGCCAGCGGATCACGCAGCGCACGCTGCGCATCGGCGTGTCGGCGCGCATCTTCCATCCGGAGCCGGGTGCGAAGGGGCTGCGCGGCAAGACCTTGCAGTATCTCGAGGAATCGATCGCGCACTGGGTCATGTCACGCGACGTGATCGTGTTCATGATTCCGACGGTCGGTCATCAGGGCATGCTGCACCCGAGCAACATCCGCTTGCGCGACTACGCCAAGCATCTCGACGGCCTGCTGCTGCAAGGCGGCGCCGACGTCTCGCCGCAGACCTATGCGGAAACGGCAATCAGTCACGAGTGGCCCGGCGACCGCGTGCGCGACATGTACGAACTCGAACTGCTACACGAGTTCGTCGAGTCGGGCAAGCCGGTGCTCGGCGTCTGCCGCGGCTGCCAGCTGATCAACGTCGCGTTCGGCGGCACCTTGTATCAGGACATCGCGACCGATGTGCCGACCGCCGGTGCGCACGTCAACGAGAACTACGATCAGCACCGCCACGGCGTCCATTTTCCGGACGGCTCGACATTGCTCAACATGTTCCCGGGGCGGCGCGACGCGATCGTCAACTCGATCCACCACCAGGCGGTGAAGACGCTCGGCCGCGATCTCAATATCGAGGCGGTGTCGGCGTCGGACGGCATCATCGAGGCCGTGCGCTACCGGCGCGCGCCGTTCGTGATGGGCGTGCAGTGGCATCCGGAGTTTCATCGCGCGGGCGGCCCGGAACTGCTCGATTGCACGCCGTTGCTCGATACGTTCCTGCGCGTGGCGCGGGAGACGCGGTTCTAGCCGGGTTTTCCGCCTGCGTGCGAGGGGTGGCGCGCTCTGCGTTTCTCGTCGCCGGTTTGTTCGACGCGCTGTCGCGCTATGCGGCGGCGCGTTTTTTCTTCTGACGCTCCTGGTGTCGTACCGTTGCGGTCTGTGTTGCCGCTGTGCCGATGGTTTGCGTGTTGGCATGGGCGGCCGGCGTGCGTTCGCGCTTGCCGGTTTTTATCTGGATAGTCAGGAATCCACGGTGTTGCCTGGTCGCTGGCAAGGTGCGATGGCGGTTTCGTGACCGTGCGAATCTTGCTTGAATCTTTGCTGATCGACGTATCTCGATTTCCACCCTATTTGAGATAGCGCGAGACAGCGGCGCGGTACTTCGCCTTGTCGCGAATCCGCGCGATAATCACCGGCTATTCTGGATTGGCGTGGAGCAGGCAGTATGAGGTTTTCCCTGGTAATTCGACGCGCGTTGCTGCTCGCGGGCGCGTATGCGTTCTGGCATGCCGGTGCCGTGCAGGCGGGGCAGGATGGCGGCACCGCACCGGTGGCCGGCACGCGGCCGGCCGTGAGCGAACTGACGCCGCAACCCGGCGATGCCGCGTCTGCAAGTGCGGCAAGTGCGCCCACGGCTGCGGATGCCTCGGCGCCAGCGGGCAGTGCGCGAGGCGACGTCGCCGAGCTGATGCAATTGATACACGACTCGAACCTGAGCGAGTTGCGCACCACGTACAACGGCAGCTACGGCGCAAGCCTGCTTTTCTATCCGGCACGGATGACGTATTACGTCGCGCTGTTTCAGGACAAGCATTTCTGGCGCGTGATCCAGTCCGACGATGCCGGGCGCGCGGAAGCCATCTACACCGATTTTGCGCAGCAGACGGCGCGGCTCGCCGACGTCGAGATTCGCCGCACGCAATTGCAGGCGCAGACCGCGTATCTGCAGGGCATCATCGCGACCTCGCAGGAACAGGCGCAGCGCTTGCAGGCCGACGTCGAGGTCGCGCGTACGCAGCAGGCCAAGGTCGACGACTATCAGCGGCAGGCGCACGGCGAAGCGCTCACGTTGAGCGCCGAGCGCGACAAGGCGCAAGCGCAGTTGCGTCAGGTGCAGAGCGAGGTCGAGCAGTTGCGGCAACAGGCCGAAGCGGGTTTGCCGGCGCAGAAATAAGCGCTTGGGGTCGGCCATGAACGCGACCCTGACAAAGCCCGGCTCTGGGGAAGAGCCGGGTTTTTTTACCTCCACCTATCGCTCGATCTATTGGTCGATTCGAACAGCGCAGCTGAATCCCGCCCGCGGATGACGTCGTGCGGACGTTCCGCTCACTTCGCGAATTGCTCCGGAATTTCGGTGACGCGGCGCTGCGAGATGTGAGTCATCCACTCCGTGCCGTTGCTGGCCGACGCATCGTTCGACGCGGCCGGGCGTGGCGGTGGCGCGATCTCGTACACGGGTGTGGCGGCGGCCATGGTCACGGCGGCGTATTCGTCGCGGCTAAAGCGTGCTTGCGCCGGTAGCGAGTCGGTTCGCACAACCGGGCGAGTGTGCAATCGAGGCGAAGCGACCGGTGCGGCACGCATGAGCGCGATGCGCGGCGTGCCATGTGACGACGCCATCTGCACAGCACCGCCTTGCTCCGGCCTGTGATCCTTCCTGGCGCGCGGCATGTTGCCGGAATGCCGGGTGACCACGTTGCTCGAATGGATCGAGTGAGCGGGGTGGATTGGCGCATCCCGTCTTAGCGCTTTGTGCACCGATGCAGCGACAGGTGGGACGCTCGGTGTAGCAACGACCTCGGCATGCCTCGTTGCCGGCGTAACAGTCACTGGAGCCGGAGCGTCGACTTCGCCGACATCCCGCGTTTGCCGATGCGCAACCTCATTGCGCGTGTAATCCTGCTCAGGCCGCACCTCGTGTACCTCGTGCACATCGTGGCTAGCCATAAGCATGTCGAAGGGTTTCAGCAGCGCACCTGCCATCCGAGTCGGCGCGAAATGCTGGCCCATCGCAATCCACGCCAGCATCGCCGCGCCGCCGACCATACAGGTACCGCCCGCTATCGCAGCCCAATGCCGCGAAGCGCGACGTTTTGCGTGCCGGGACGGGCGTACCCTGAGCGGGATTCGCATCGGCTCCTGGGCGAAGGTTCGCAGCGCGTCGGCACCGCTTGCGCTGGAAATAATCGTGGGCCGCGCAACCTCGGCGGCGCGCGTGGCCCTGGTCGCAGGCGCCGCCACATCCGGCCTGTCGAACGGCTGCCACTCGCAGCACGCGAACATGTCCCTGTCTCTCAGGCACGCGGTGCGCAGCAGCGCGACACAGCGCAATTCGAGTTCCGCGCGCCAGGCTTCGCCGGGCGGATGCGCAGACCAGTCGCGGCCGAACGGCGCGGGCAAATGAGCGAGCGGACGCAGGCGTGGTAGCGCGTAAGCGCCTTCGATCAAGGTGAACGGAGTGCTAGGCATCGGTTTCTTCCCGCACCCGACGACGACGGAGCGCCGGTGGGCAGTCGCAGAATCTGTGGGAGCCGATGGCGACTCGGCGCGAGCCTGGGCTGCTGCCCTCATCGCGCGATCCCGATTGATTCGGAGACCTGATAGCGGCGCGATGCAAAGGCTCGACCCGATGAAGCCATCGGCAAACAGAAAATGATGCCTTGAAACAGACCCTTTTGACGTTCGGACTTCTCCGAAAATGATGTCCTATACGTTCAGGGACTCAACCGGTACACATACCGCAACGCCGTGATGTCGACCCCGCCCATATGATCGGGCTCCGCGCCGACGAACTGCCAGCCCTGCCGCTCATAGAAGCCGATTGCCGGCGTATTGCCTTCGAGCACGTACAGATACAGCTGCGTCTCGCCTTGCGCGCGCGCCCAGTCTTCGGCGGCGCGCATCAGCAGCTTGCCGACGCCGATGCCCTGGTAGCCGGGCAGCGCGTGCAGGTTGTCGAGCAGCACACCCCACGCGGACTCGGGCTGTCGCTCGACGCACACGAAGCCGGTCGGCTCGTCGCCGAGTTCGGCGATCAGCACGGTGCGGCGCTCGCCGCCCGGCGCATCGAGACGCGCGGCCCAGTAGGCGGCGCGTTCGCGCGTGACTTCGCCATCGAGGAACGCATCGGGCAACAGGCCGCGATAAGTGGCCTGCCAGCTGGCGCTGTGAATCGATGCAATGAGCGCGGCGTCCTCGGTGGTCGCGGGACGCAATGAAAGAGCAGGGGTGGTTCGCATCGGGGTAAGAATCGACTCAATGGTGTTGCACGAAAAGTTTACCGCGCTGCGTGCCGGTGTCGCGTAAGCAAACTGTATGCGTTTCGCGGCGGCGTGTTCAGCAGTAACATTACGTGGCGCGGGCCCCGCATGAATCACGATGTTTACCCTGATACCGGCGGTGCATCGCGAACAGCAAAATGCGGCGCCCTCGCGCGCGCTTTTCCGGTATCGTTCGTGGCATCCGCTTGCCGAACGCAGGGGATCGTTTCAACTGCCTGACCGCGACTGTCGCCGACTATCGAACAGCACGGCGGGCTCACACGAGAGTGTCATGTCTACTGCGACCCACGCTACTTCCGCTACCGAAGAATCCAAGGTCAAGACAGTCTTCCGCGTCGTCAGCGGCAACTTTCTTGAGATGTACGACTTCATGGTCTATGGCTACTACGCTTCGGCGATCGCCAAGACCTACTTCCCGAGCGGCAACGATTTCGCCTCGCTGATGCTGTCGCTGTCGGTGTTCGGTGCGGGCTTCCTGATGCGTCCGCTCGGCGCGATCGTGCTCGGCGCCTACATCGACCATCACGGCCGCCGCAAAGGCCTGATCCTCACGCTGAGCCTGATGGCGCTCGGCACGCTGACGGTCGCGGCAATCCCCGGCTACGCGACCCTCGGGCTCCTCGCACCGGTGCTCGTGCTGCTCGGGCGGCTGCTGCAAGGCTTCTCGGCCGGCGTCGAGCTCGGCGGCGTGTCGGTGTATCTCTCGGAGATCGCGACGAAGGGCAACAAGGGCTTCTACTGCTCGTGGCAGTCGGGCAGCCAGCAGGTCGCGGTGGTGTTCGCCGCGCTGATCGGCGTGCTGCTCAACAAGCTGCTGCCTGCCGACCAGATGTTCGCATGGGGCTGGCGCGTACCGTTCCTGATCGGTTGCCTGATCGTGCCGTTCCTGTTCATCATCCGCCGCTCGCTGCAGGAAACCGAGGAGTTCGCAGCGCGCAAGCATCGTCCGAGCATGGGCGAGATCATGAAGTCGATGCTCGCGAATTACCCGATCGTGCTCGGCGGCATGGGCATGGTCATCATGACGACCGTGTCGTTCTACATGATTACCGCCTACACGCCGACCTTCGGCAGGGAAGTGCTGAAGCTCTCGGCCATCGACACGCTCGTCGTCACGGTCTGCGTCGGTATCTCGAACCTGATCTGGCTGCCGCTTTCGGGCGCGCTGTCGGACCGTATCGGGCGCCGTCCGGTGCTGCTCGTGTTCACGGTCCTGACGATTCTCACTGCGTATCCGGCGCTGCAATGGCTCGTCGCCGATCCGTCGTTCGTGCGTCTCCTGCTCGTGCAATTGTGGCTGTCGTTCCTGTACGGCTGCTACAACGGCGCGATGGTCGTGGCGCTGACCGAGGTGATGCCGGTCGAAGTGCGCACCGCCGGCTTCTCGCTCGCCTACAGCCTCGCGACGACGATCGGCGGCTTTACGCCGGCCATCGCCACGCTGGTGATCCACGTGACGAGCAACAAGGCGGCGCCGGGTCTGGTGCTCGGCGTGGCGGCGATCTGCGGTCTGCTCGCGACGCTGTTCCTGTATCGCACGCCGGAATCGCGCAATCAGTATCGGGCGGCCTGACGGGTTCGGCTGATCGTCTGAAAACAAAAAGCCCCGCGTATGCGGGGCTTTTTGTTGGGCGGCGCGTGGCGAGGCGCGAGAGTGTGCGACGGCGTAGGGTGGTTGCGACGCGTGCTCCTGCGTTCCCGCATTTCCGCGTTCCCACGACGCCGTGCGCTTGCCGCTAACCGTTGCGCAATGCCTTCGCCACCGCATCGGCCACGTCATCCCACGCGCCGGGCCGCGGCTGACGCACGAGTGTCGCGCCCGCATACCACGGGCTGCGCGTGTCGTCTTCGAACCAGCGCCAGTCGGCGGCGAACGGCAGCATCAGCCAGAGCGGCTTGCGCAGCGCGCCGGCCAGGTGCGCGATCGACGTGTCGATCGACACGACCGCATCGAGCCGCTCGATGATCGCGGCGGTATCGGCGAAGTCGCCGATACGTTTGTCGAAGCGATGAATCGAGGCCGCGCGCGGATGCGCGTCGAGCGTCGCGCGTTCGGCATCGTTCAGGTCGGGTTGCAGCACGATCCAGTCGATGCCGTCGAGTGCGAACAGCGGTTCGAGCGCGGCAAGCGGCATCGAACGCGTTTCGTTGCGCTGAATGCGTCCCGACCACGCGAGCCCGATCTTGCGTTTCGCCTGGCCGCCGAGCGAGCCGCGCCATTTGCGGCCATACGCGGGCGGCACGCTTAGATACGGCGTGCGGCCCGGAATCGTGTCGTAGTTCGTGCCGAGCGCGAACGGCAGGCTCAAGAGCGGAATCTGCAGATCGGCGGCCGGGCGCGGCTGGCCGCGCGCGATCAGCGTCACGCGCCACGTTCGCGCGGCGGGCGCGAGGAGCGGCAGCAACGACGGCTGCACTTCGAGCACGACGCGCGCGGCGCGCTGCGCGACCAGCGGCACGAAGCGCACGAATTGCAGCGTGTCGCCGAAACCCTGTTCCGCATGGACCAGCAGCACGCGGTCCTCGATCGGCTCGCCATGCCAGCGCGGCAAGGTTTCGATAACCGGCTGCGCGACCGTTTGCAGCCGCCATTCGTATTCGGGCAGCCCGCGCGCGAAATCGCGCATCGCGAGCCAGGCCAGCGAGCGGTTCATATGCGCGGCCGCGAGATCGGGGCGCAGACGCAACGCCTGATCGAATGCGCGCACGGCGGCGGCCTGTGCGCCGAGCGCCTGGTGCACGGTGCCGAGCGCGAGCCATGCGAGCGCGAATTGCGGATCGAGACCGACCGAGCGTTCCAGGTACGGCTGCGCCTCGGCGGCCCGGCCGAGCGCCGCGAGCGCATTGCCCATGCCGTAGATCGCGGGCGGCAGATTCGGCTGCAGGCGCAGCGCCGCCTCGAACGAGGCGACCGCCTCGGCATGGCGACCGGTGGCGTCGAGTGTATTGGCGAGATTGAAGTGCGCGGCGACGAAGCGCGGCTCGGTGGCGAGCGCGGCCTCGAAGCAGGGCACGGCTTCGGCCGGCCGGTCGAGCGCGTTCAGCGACATGCCGAGGTTGTTCAGCGCGCCCGCGTGATCGGGGCGCAGCTCCAGCGTGCGCCGGAACGACGTGATCGCCTCTGCATGACGCCCGAGCGCGTGCAGTGCGTTGCCGAGATTGTTGTGCGAGGACGCGTCGTCCGGTTGCAGGCGCAGCGAGCGGCTGAACGCGTCGGCGGCGTCTTCGTGACGGCCCACCGACGCATACGCGTTGCCGAGGTTGTAGTGCGCCATCGGGAACGTCGGCGCGAGCGTGAGCGCGTTGCGGAACTGCTCGATCGCGGCGTCGACCTGGCCGAGCGCCCTCAATGCATTGCCGAGGTTCAGTTGCAGCGCGGCGTCGCCGGGACGCAGATTCACCGCGCGCCGCACGAGCGCGGCGGCTTCCTCATGCTGGCCTTGCTGATGGCGCAGCACGCCGAGCAGGTGCAGTGCGTCGACGTGGCTGGGGTCGTGGTCGAGCGTGGCGCGATAGCCGCGTTCGGCTTCGTCGAGGCGGCCGTCACGATGCGCCGCGAACGCGCGGTCAAAAACGGGTTGCATGACGGGGGAGGGCATTCGGAGCGGACGAGGGCGCATTTTCCCATACTTGCGCGGGCGGACTCCGATTTGCGCCGGTTGTGGACATCTCTTGTGGACCTATCTCCCGGACCCATCGCACGGGCGCATCCCGACGAGCGACAGGCGCCGCGCCCGCGCGTGACGCATGTGCCGCCACGCGATTGATGCAGCGCACCCGTGCGCGGCTTGTCGGCGGCGTACACTAGAACGCATTGTTGCCTCCGGAGTTCCGCATGGACGCTGTCGCCTACGACGCGTCGCCGGTGCTGATCGTCGGGGCCGGTCCCACTGGACTTGCCGCAGCGATGAGTCTCGCGCGCGCCCATATCCCCGTGCGTCTGATCGACAAGGCGGCGCAGCCGAATCCGCATTCGCGCGCGATCGGCATTCAGGCGCGCACGCTCGAACTGCTCGAACAGCATCGGCTGATCGAACCGTTTCTCGAACTCGGCCATCGCGCGCGCGTCGCCAATCTGTTCTCGAACGGCATGCGGCTTGCGCAGCTCGATTTCGATCCGCTGCACACGCGCTATCCGTATCTGCTGTTTCTCGATCAGTCTGTGACCGAGCGGCTGCTCACCGAGCATCTGGCGACGCTCGGCGTGACGGTCGAGCGCGGCACCGAACTGACCTCGTTCATGCAGGGCTCGGCGAGCATTCAGGCGACGCTGCGCCGCGCGGACGGCCACACCGAAACGCTGCGTCCGTCGCACCTGATCGCGGCCGACGGCGCGCATAGTCTGATTCGCCACCGGCTCGCCCTGAGCTTCGAGGGCAAGACCTTCGGGCAGACGTTTCTGCTCGCCGATCTGCGCGCCGAAACCGACTGGCCCGACGACCAGTTCCATATCTTCGCGTCCGGTGAAGGCCTCGTCGCGCTGTTTCCGATGGGCCACGGCCGCCATCGTCTGATTGCCGATCACGCGGCCGGGCTGCCGGGTGCCGCCGTCGTGCCGGTGGCGCCCAGCGAGCCGCCGCCGGGCCCGCCGCTGAATCTGCCGCCGCCGCCGTCGCTCGAACAATGCAAGACGCTGATCGCGCGGCGCGTGCGCGAGCGTGTCGACGTCTCGGATCTCGCGTGGTCCTCGTATTTCCACGTGAATAGCCGCATGGTGGATCGCCTGCGCGTGGGCCGCATCTTTCTGGCCGGCGACGCCGCGCATGTGCACAGCCCGGCCGCCGCGCAGGGCATGAACACCGGCATCCAGGAAGCGCTGAACCTCGGCTGGAAACTCGCGCGCGTGATTCGCGGCGCCGCGCCCGACCGGCTGCTCGATACGTACCACCTCGAACGGCATCCGATCGGGCGCGACGTGCTGCGGCAGACCGGCTTCATCACGCAGATGGCCGAAGCCGGTCACGGTCCGCTGAAGCTGTTGCGCGAGCGCGTGATGCCGGTGCTGGCCGCGCTCGGTCCGCTGCGCGATGCCGCGCGCGCGACGATCAGCGAACTGTCGGTCCAGTACCGGCGCAGTCCGCTCACGCTCGAACGCGTGCTCGACGGCGGCCCGCGTGCGGGCGAACGCGCGCCCGATGCGCTCGTGCATGTGGTCGATGGTCCGCTCGGGCGCGCGCCCGGGGTCGGCTGCCTCTTCGATCTGCACGATCCGGCGTTTTTCTCGCTGTTTCTGCTGGTGCCGCCGCTGCCGGTCGACGGCACGCCGCTCGATCCCGCCGCGAAGCATGCGCCGCCGGCCGACCCCGAGGTGGAGAAGCTCGCGGCCGAAGTCGAGCGCCTGCTGCCGGGCGCGGTGCGAATCTGGCGCGTTACCGATACGAGCGGCGACGGCGCGCCCGCGCTCGCCGAATCGTATGGCCGCACGCGGCCGTCGTTCTATCTGGTGCGGCCCGATGGCTATATCGGCGCGCGCGGGCGTACCGGCTCGGACCTGCACGGCCTGTTGAGGCACTGCGAAGCGTGGTTCACGGCGGCGGGGGAGATACGGGAGCAGGTGGCGCTGTGAGGCCTGACACTCGTTGAGTTGAACGTCGATCCCGGTCTCGCATGCGCATGCCAGCGCGCGCAACCTCGTTGCGCGCGCGGCTCATGCGAAAGCGCTCCGGGACTGGACCTGGACCTAAACTGCTGCTGGTGTTTGCGCCGGCGTCAGCTTCTCGCGATACCTGACGATCGCCTCGCGCGTGAAGTCCGACAGCGCGATGTCATACGTATCCGGCGCTTCGTCGAGCGTCGTGAGCAGCGCGCGCCGCATGCGCGGCTCCCAGAAACGATGGATATGGTCGGCGACGCCGCTCAGCGCCTCCTCGTGATCGGGCATCGATTCGAAGAAATCGCCGATCCGGTTCGCCATGTCGATCAGATTCCGATTGTCCATGGCTCGCCTCACTTGCCCGAGGTGACGGCGGCGGGCGCCTTGGCCGGCTCGCGCTGCTTGAGCAGTTCGAGCTGCTCGCTATTGAAGCGCGAGTAGTCCTTCTGCCATTGCGACGGCTGCTCGACCGGCATCACCTGTACCGCGGTCACCTTGTACTCGGGGCAGTTGGTGGCCCAGTCGGAACTGTCGGTGGTGATGACGTTCGCGCCCGATTCGGGGAAGTGGAACGTCGTATAGACGACGCCCGGCTGCATCCGCTCCGTGACCTTCGCGCGCAGCACGGTCTGCCCCGCGCGCGATTCGATGCCGACCCAGTCGCCGGTCCTGATACCGCGTTCTTCCGCGTCGTGCGGATGCAGTTCGAGCCGGTCTTCGTCATGCCACAGCGAGTTCTCGGTGCGGCGCGTCTGCGCGCCGACGTTGTACTGCGAGAGGATGCGGCCCGTCGTCAGCAGCAGCGGATACCGGCGCGTGACTTTTTCAGGCGATGCGATGAACTTGGTGATCACGAACTTGCCCTTGCCGCGCACGAAGGTGTCGACGTGCATGGTCGGCGTGCCGTCGGGCGCTTCTTCGTTGCACGGCCACTGGATGCTGCCCATTTCGTCGAGCTTGCGGTACGACACGCCGTGGAAGGTCGGCGTGAGCCGCGCGATTTCGTCCATGATCTCGGACGGATGCGCGTAGTCCATCTCGTAGCCGAGCGCGCGCGAGAGCAGCAGCGTGACTTCCCAGTCCGCATAGCCGCCGAGCGGCGGCATCACCTTGCGCACGCGCGAGATGCGGCGCTCGGCATTGGTGAACGTGCCGTCCTTTTCGAGGAACGACGAGCCGGGCAGCAGCACGTGCGCGTATTTGGCGGTCTCGTTCAGGAAGATATCCTGCACGACGATGCATTCCATCGACGACAACGCCGCCGCCACATGATGCGTGTTCGGGTCCGACTGGACGATGTCCTCGCCTTGGCAGTAGAGGCCCATGAAGCTGCCGTGCAGCGCGGCGTCGAACATGTTCGGAATGCGCAGGCCCGGTTCCGGTTGCAGCGTGACGTGCCAGGCGTCTTCGAACAGCGAACGCGTGACCGTGTCGCCGATATGGCGATAGCCCGGCAACTCGTGCGGGAACGAGCCCATGTCGCATGAGCCCTGCACATTGTTCTGGCCGCGCAGCGGATTCACGCCGACACCTTCGCGGCCGACATTGCCGGTTGCCATCGCGAGGTTCGCGATGCCGATCACCGTCGTCGAGCCTTGCGCGTGTTCGGTGACGCCGAGGCCGTAGTAGATCGCGGCATTGCCGCCGGTCGCGTAGACGCGCGCGGCTTCGCGCACCTGCTGCGCGGGCACGCCGGTCGCGGCCTCGGTCGCTTCGGGCGAGTTCTCCGGCAGCGCGACGAACGCGCGCCATTGCTCGAACGCGCGCGTTTCGCAGCGCTCGGCGACAAACGCTTCGTTAAGCAGACCTTCGGTGACGATCACATGCGCGAGCGCATTGACGATCGCGACATTGGTGCCGGGCCGCAATTGCAGATGATGCGAGGCCTTCACGTGCGGCGTATCGACGATGTCGATCCTGCGCGGATCGACGACGATCAGCTTCGCGCCCGCGCGCACGCGCCGCTTCAGGCGCGAGCCGAACACCGGGTGGCCGTCGGTTGGATTCGCGCCGATCACCATGATGACGTCGGCCTTATCGATCGAGGCGAAGGTCTGCGTACCCGCTGATTCACCGAGCGTGGTCTTCAGGCCATAGCCGGTCGGCGAATGGCAGACGCGCGCGCAGGTGTCGACGTTGTTGTTGCCGAACGCGGCGCGCACGAGCTTCTGCACGAGGTAAGTCTCTTCGTTGGTGCAGCGCGACGACGTGATGCCGCCGATCGAATCGCGCCCGTGCTTCGCCTGGATGCGGCGGAATTCCGAGGCCGCATACGAGATCGCTTCTTCCCAACTGACTTCGCGCCACGGGTCGGTGATCTTCGCGCGGATCATCGGTTTCTTGATGCGGTCCTTGTGCGTCGCGTAGCCCCATGCGAAGCGGCCCTTCACGCAGGCATGGCCTTCGTTGGCCTGGCCGTTCTTGTGCGGCACCATCCGCACGACCTGGTTGCCCTTCATCTCGGCCTTGAACGAGCAGCCGACGCCGCAATACGCACAGGTGGTCACGACCGAGTGCTCGGGCTGGCCGAGCATCACGACGGTCTTTTCCTGCAAGGTCGCGGTCGGGCAGGCGGCGACGCAGGCGCCGCACGACACGCACTCCGATTCCATGAACGGCTGGTTCTCGCTGGCGGCGACGCGCGATTCGAAACCGCGGCCGGCGATCGTCAGCGCGAACGTGCCCTGGGTTTCCTCGCAGGCGCGCACGCAGCGATTGCAGACGATGCACTTCGACGGGTCGTAGGTGAAGTACGGATTCGATTCGTCCTTCCTGTCCTTCAGGTGATTCGCGCCGTCGAAGCCGTAGCGCACCTCGCGCAGGCCCGTCACGCCCGCCATGTCCTGCAGTTCGCAGTCGCCGTTGGCGGGGCAGGTCAGGCAGTCGAGCGGATGGTCGGAGATGTACAGCTCCATCACGTTGCGGCGCAGCGATTGCAGACGGTCGGTCTGCGTGCGCACCTTCATGCCGGCTTCGACCGGCGTCGTGCACGAGGCCGGATAGCCGCGCCGTCCTTCGATTTCGACGAGGCACAGACGGCACGAGCCGAACGGTTCGAGCGAATCGGTCGCGCAGAGCTTCGGTACGTTGACGCCGGCTTCGACCGCCGCGCGCATCACCGAGGTGCCGGCGGGCACCGTCACCGCCTGGCCGTCGATTTCGAGCGTGACGTCGACGTCCGCGTGACGGGCGGGCGTGCCGTAGTCGGTGTCGTCGGAGAACGGGTTGGCAGCGCGCGCCATGGCCTGCGACTTGCACGCGCAGTTGCCTGAGCCGCAGCCGCCGGTGGAAGAGTTGAGCTGATCGGACATGATGGGGCTCCTGGGTCAGGCCGCGGCCGCTTGGGTGGCGTGGCCGGCAGCGGCATCGGCGGCGAGACCGAAATCTGCGGGGAAATGATCGAGCGCGGACAGCACCGGATACGGCGTCATGCCGCCCATCGCGCACAGCGAACCGGACACCATCGTGTCGCACAGATCGCGCAGCAGTTGCACCTGGCGCGTCGACGTATCGCCGTTGCGAATCCGCGCGATCACCTCGACGCCGCGCGTCGAGCCGATCCGGCACGGCGTGCATTTGCCGCACGATTCGAGCGCGCAGAAGTGCATCGCGTATTGCGCGAGTTCGGCGAGGTTCGAGGTGTCGTCATGCACGACGAGACCGCCGTGGCCGATCACCGCGCCGACCGCCGCGTACGCTTCGTAGTCCATCGGGATGTCCCACTGGCTCTCGGGCAGATAGGTGCCGAGCGGACCGCCGACCTGCACCGCGCGCGCCGGCCGGCCGCTGGCGGTGCCGCCGCCGTAATCGTTCAGCAGTTCGCGCAGGGTCACGCCGAACGCGAGTTCGACGAGGCCGCCGCGCTTGATGTTGCCGGCCAGCTGGAACGGCAGCGTGCCGCGCGAGCGGCCCATGCCGAAGTCTTTGTAGAACGCCGCGCCGCGCGCGAAGATGATCGGTACCGTGGCGAGCGTGATCACGTTGTTGATTACGGTGGGCTGGCCGTAGAGACCGGCAAGCGCCGGCACCGGCGGCTTCGCGCGCACGATGCCGCGCTTGCCTTCGAGCGATTCGAGCAAGGCGGTTTCCTCGCCGCACACGTACGAGCCCGCGCCTTTCGCGACGAACAGTTCGAAACGATGCGCGGTCGAGCCGAGCACGCTGTCGCCGAGCCAGCCGGCGGCGCGCGCGCGGCCGATGGCCGTTTCGAGCGTCGCGATCGAGTGTGGGTATTCGCTGCGCACGTAGATGTGGCCGACGCTCGCGCCGGTCACGACGCCCGCGATGATCATGCCTTCGATCAGCATGTACGGATCGCTTTCCATCACGAGGCGATCGGAGAAGGTGCCGGAGTCGCCCTCGTCGGCATTGCAGACGATGTACTTCTGCGCCGCCTTCGCGCCGCGCACCGTGCGCCATTTGATGCCGGCCGGAAACGCCGCGCCGCCGCGTCCGCGCAGGCCCGATTCGATCAGCGCTTCGCAGGCGGCGTCGCCGTCGGTTTGCAGCGCCGCGCGCAAGCCTTCGAGGCCGCCGTGGGCGACATAGTCGTCGATCGACAGCGGATCGGTGATGCCGATGCGCGCGAAGGTCAGGCGCTGCTGCTTCTTCAGATACGGCATCTCGTCGACCACGCCGACGCGTCGCGCGTGTTCGCCGCCGTCGACGAAGCCCGCGTCGAACAGCGCGGCGACGTCGGCCGCTTCGACGTTCGCATAGCCGACGCGGCCCTCAGGCGTGGCGACTTCGACGAGCGGTTCGAGCCACAGCAAGCCGCGCGAGCCGTTGCGGATCAGTTCGATCTGCATGCCGCGGCGCGCGGCTTCGCTCGCGATGGCCTCGGCAACGGCATCGGCGCCGAGCGCGAGCGCCGACGAATCGCGGGGAACGTAGAGGCGTGTCATGCCGGCACCTCCACGCATGTGCGGGCCGCGGCGAACAGCGCGTCGAATTTCTGCGGCGACACGCGCGCGTGCAGCGTGCCGTTGAGCATCAGCGCCGGCGACAGCGCGCATTGGCCGAGGCAGTACGCCGATTCCAGTTCGACGGTGGCGCCGTCCTGATGGCCGGCGTCGAAGCGGCAGCCGGTGTGCGCCTCGATGTGCCGCGCGAGCGCTTCGGTGCCCATGCTGCGGCACGCTTCGGCGCGGCACAGCTGCACAGTGACGGGCGCGGCCGGCGTGGTGCGGAAATGGTGGTAGTAGGTGATGACGCCGTGCACTTCCGCGCGCGACAGGCTCAGCGCGCGGGCGAGCGGCTCGACCGTGGCGGGCGGCACATAGCCGACTTCGTCCTGGATCGCGTGCAGGATCGTGATGAGCGTGCGGCCAGGCTGTGCGTGACGTTGCACGAGTTGCTCCGGCGCCGTGGCGAGAGAATCTTCCAAAAGGGGGCTCCTCCAAAGCGATATATGCACTTGTTATTCATAATACGTGCACGTATGCTTCGCTTATTCGATATGGTATAGCCGAACGATAGGCGGGCCGACGGGCGCACGCAATAGGAAAGAGATACACATATATGGTCAGGATCGAATGCCAGGTCGAACTGGTGGTGAAGGGTGCGGACGGCCGCGAGGCCAGCCTGTCGGAGCTGGTGCCGCTGCTCGCGCTCGTCGACGAATCGGGCAGCATTGCCCAAGCCGCGGCGCTTAAGGGTTTGTCCTACCGGCATGCGTGGGGTTTGCTGCGCGGCATCGAGGAGCGTCTGGGCGGCGCGCTGATCGAGAAAGAGCGCGGGCGCGGCTCGGTGCTCTCCGAACTCGGCCAGGCGGTGCTGCGCGCGCAGCGGCTGTGCGGCGAGCGGCTCGACGGCAATCTGCAGGCGCTCGCGAGCGAGGTGGCGAGCGACCTGAACCGCTGGCTCGCGCCGCCCGCCGACGACGTGCGCATCCACGCCTCGCACGGTTACGCGGTGGCCGCACTGGTGACGGCGCTCGTCGCGCACGATCTGCCGGTCGAGATCAAATATCGCGACAGCGCGGACGCGGTCAGTGCACTCGCGCGCGGCGAGTGCGATCTGGCGGGTTTTCACCTGCCGCTCGGCGAATTCCGCGCGGTGTGCGCCGATACCTATCGGCGCTGGCTCGATCCGCAGCGCCATGTGCTCGTGCATCTGACGCGGCGCAAGCAAGGGCTGTTCATCGGCAAGGGCAACCCGAAGCGGATCGGCGGCCTCGGCGATCTCGCGCGCGACGACATCCGCTTCGTCAACCGGCAGCCGGGTTCCGGCACGCGCATGCTGCTCGATCTCGCGCTGCGCCGGATCGGCGTGGACCCGGACCGGGTCAACGGCTACGCGTCCACCGAACTCACGCATTCGGCGATCGCGGCCTTCGTCGCGAGCGGCATGGCGGACGTCGGCTTCGGCGTGGAGCCGGCCGCGCATCACTTCGGGCTCGACTTCATTCCGGTCGTCGACGAAGACTATTACTTCGCGTGCGACCGCGCGCATCTGACGCGCGCGCCGCTCGCCTCGGTGATCGAACTGCTGCGCGGCAGCGCGTTTCGCCATCGCGTCGAGCAGCTCGACGGCTACGATCCGCGCGACTGCGGCAGGCTCGTGGATCTGGCGGAAGGGCTTGGAGAGGCGGTTTGAGCGGTGGAAAACGCGATGGCAAGTGGGGTGGCAAGCGCGCTGGAAAGTGCGCTGGGATGGACGGTGGAATCGGCGCTGCCCCGGCGATGGCGTAAGCGGTTGTAATCGTTAAGCTGCGTAGGCCGCTGCGAAGTGCGTTCGTTTCAGCTACTCTCTTGGCTTCGCATCCGCTTTAACCACGCGCCACGCCGCGCCGAACACTATGAAAGCTCTTCTTCACGCATGTGCCGCGGTCGCCGCGGCGGGTGTGCTTTGCGCCACCGTTTCCGTTGCTTTCGCGCAGAATTCGCCCGGCGTGCCGGGCGGCATCCTGCAGGACGAGTTCCGTATCAACGAACATCCGCAGATGCCGTTCGCGGCGTCCGCGCCGTCGAGCAAGTATCAGCATGGCAAACCCACGGCGGCGCGCAAGCGTGGCGACATGGGCGATCCGAACGGCTGCAATCTGCAGTGTCCTCAGGACCAGTAAGAGGGGTGTGCCGGGCTTCGGTCGACGTCTGATAACGTCGAACGTCTGACAGTGCCCGAGGCAACGACAACGCCGGCTTTGCGCCGGCGTTGTGCTTTGTGGGCCTGCTTCCCCGCGCGGTTCTGCGTGGGCGATTTGTGACAGCCTACGGCCGATATGCCTTGCGACCGAAGTGTTTCCGCGTGTGTCGGTTCAAGGCTTGGCGATGTGCCACACGTCCTTGAAACCGTCGCCCTTCGTATCCCCCGCCTGCTTGTCGGACGAATAGCGATAGAGCGGATGACCCTTGTACGCCCACTGCTGCTTGCCGTCCGCGGTCGGGATCAGCGTCAGGTCGCCCGCGGGCTTGTCGGTCGGGGCTGCCGTCGCCGCGGGCCAGTAACTCATGCAGCCGCCGGTGCAGGCGCTCACGCCTGGGGTGGTGTCCTTGTCGAAGGTGTAGAGCGACATGCCGTCCGCGGTGACGAAGCGGCCGCCGTCTACCTTGGGCGGATCGGCGAGGGCGCTCTGTTGCAGCGCAACGAAGGCGAGTGGGGCCAGGACGAGGATGGACTTGCGCATGATGCGGGCTCCTGTGTTGACGACGTGTTGGATGGTCGGACGGTGCGGTTTGACCGCGTGTTGCGGGCACTGCGTTTCTGGCAACGCGTTTTGCTAACGCGCTGGACATCTGCGTTGGACTTCGCCAGGTTCGAGTATAGGCAGCGGATGCCGATTTGCGATCCGCCGGCGCGATTCACCGGCTTCACCGGCGCGCGCGTACGGGATGAACGGGTGGGAGCGGGGGAATATTCCGCGCGTGGGGCACGATCCAGCCTGCCCCTGTCGCCAATCAATCTTGAATAAGGGTCACGCGATGAATAGTCCGCCAAAGAGTCACCCGCAAAAAACATGAGGATGGGAACTGGCAACCCATGGCGAAACGCTGGCAAGGGCTCTCGGCGGCTATCCGTCCTTTCATGATTCGGCGGTTCGTTCGTTTTGCATGCGACGGGAACGGCAAACACGGGAGGACGGAGACGGTCGCCTGCTACCCGGTGCGCGTACGCGCGAACTAGTGGATGTGCGGCTCGAAGTGCTGCACAACCGTTATGGCGCGCCGGCCGTAGACGGACGTCCCGATCAGGTGGTCGTGCTCGACTGTCTGGACGTGCGGACTTCCGAGATCGACGTGAACGCCATGCTCGAGGAAGCCACGATCATGGAGATGACGCTCGCGCAAGCACCGGGAGCATTGATCCGGCTGGACCTCATGCCGAATGTCGGTCTTGATATCCGGCTGACGTGCAAGGAAGTCGTGATCGTCGACGTGCGGCCTTATGTGCGCGAGGTTTCGTAAGAGCCATGCCGCGGCCGGAGAGAGAGGGCGGCTCCACCGCCGGCCTTGTCGTGACAAAACGTGAAAAAACGCGACACCATCCCTCGCGCGGCAAACGCCCTCAACGGGCGATCTGAGGAAACCCGTATAACTTCTCCGGATTGGACGCGAAGATCATCCGTTGCCAATCGCTACGGCCGATCCACGACGCGATCACATCCACCAATCCCGCATCGTCGGGCTTGGTGGTTTTTTCCGTGGGATGAGGCCAGTCGGTGCCCCACAGCATGCGCTCGGGCGCCATCGCGATGAATGCTTTCGCCACCGGCGCGACGTCGGCATACTCGGGCGCGCCGCTTTTCGTATCGACGTACGGGCCCGAGAGCGTCACCCAGGTATTGCCGCGCTCGACCAGTTTGCGCGCGCTCTTCATGGCATCCGAGCCGAGGCCGTCCGGCTGCGGAACATGCGCGATGTGATCGAGCACGAGAGGGCACGGCAACGCGAGCAGGTGCTTCTCCAGCGCCGGCAGCTTCGCGCCCTGCACGACCAGCTCGATGTGCCAGCCGAGCGGCGCGACACGGGCCGCAAGCGGCGCGAGCATCTCGACGGTCGTGGCGCCCGGATAGCTGAGATTGAAGCGTATGGCGCGAACGCCCGCTTCGTTCATCTGCGCAAGCCCGGCGTCGGTGACGGACGTATCCACGACCGCCACGCCGCGCGCGTCGGCGCCGAACTGCTTCAGCGCGTCCAGCAGGCAGCGGTTGTCGGTGCCGTAGGTCGACGGCGTCACCACGACATTGCGGCGCATGCCGAGGCGCTGCTGGATCTGCCGGTATTGCCCAACGGTCGCATTGGGCGGCCGCAGCGTGGTGCCCGGCGCGCTCGGAAAGCGGTCGTCGTAGATGTGCATATGGCAGTCCACCGTACCTTCAGGAAGCCTGAACGATGGCCGCTCGGTGCCGCTGGACCAGATCCCGGCGCACTCGCCGAGATGGGGCAGTGCGGCGGCGAGGCTGCCCGCACCGAGCATGCCGAGGAATTGGCGGCGTTTGATATCGGGCATGTCAAACCACCTCGACTTTATTCGGCACGCGTTGATCGGGGCCCGGGCGGCTCAGCAGCAGGAGCGTCGCCACACTCACGAGCGTCAGCAGGCCAAGCGGCATCAGCGCGAGCGCGTAGCTGCCCGTGGCTTCCTTGACCCAGCCGTAGACGTTCACCATCAGGCCGCCGCCGAGCAGATTGGCGATCGCGTTGATGGTCGCGAGTCCCGCCGCGGCCGTGCTGTTGGACAGCATGCTGGAGGCGAGCGCCCAGAACGGCCCCTTGAAGGCATAGGCGCCGACCAGCACCGCGCACAGCATCGTCAGGGTGGGCAAAAGCGAACCGCTCAGCGACGTGCCGAACAGGCCGAGGCCGATGAGCAGCATCGGAATCACCGTATGCCAGCGCCGTTCCTGCAGCCGGTCCGAGCGTCGTCCCCAGTACACCATGAGAACGGACGACAGCGCGTAGGGCACCGAGTTGAGCAGACCGGTCTGCATGACCGTCAAGCCATACGACTTCAGCAATTGAGGCTGCCACACGGAAAGCGTGCTGCCCGCGCCGGAGGCGCACACATCGACGAGCGCGAGACACAGCACATAGCGATTGCGAAACAGTTTCGCGAGCGGCATCGGCGGGACTTTGCTGGGAGCGCGCGCTTCGCTCGCGATGGCGCCGGTCAGCCACTCGCGCTCGCCGGCCGACAGCCAGCGCGCTTCGTCCGGCTTGTTGGTCAGCAGCACGAGGCAGACCATGCCGAGCAGCACGGTCGGAATGCCTTCGAGGATGAAGAGCCATTGCCAGCCGCGCAGCCCCGCGAAGCCGTCGAGTTGCAGCAGGGCCGCCGAGATCGGCGAGCCGATGAAGCTCGCGGCGGGAATCGCCACCATGAAGGTGGCGACGATGCGGGCGCGATACTTCGCGGGAACCCAGTAGGACAGGTAAAGCAGCACGCCGGGGAAGAAACCGGCCTCGGCCGCGCCGAGCAGAAAGCGCAGCACGTAGAAACCGGTCGGCGTACGCACCAGCGCGGTGGCCGCTGAAACGAGTCCCCACGTAATCATGATGCGGGCAATCCAGATACGCGCGCCGTAGCGTTGCAGCGCCATGTTGCTCGGCACTTCGAAGAAGAAGTACGAGACGAAGAAGAGACTGCTGCCGAACCCGAAAACGCGCGGCGAAAGTCCGAGGTCGTGATTCATCTGCAAGGACGCCATGCCGACGTTGCCGCGGTCGATGAACGCGAGCAGGTAGCAGAGCATGAGGAAGGGCACGAGCCGCCAGACGACCTTGCGAAGGGTCTGCTGCTCGAGCGCGGATGCAGCGGCGCTGCCGTTGAATTGCATGAGTGAGTCTCCTGGCGTTATTGTGCGCCGGAGCGGCGCAGTCGGATGTGATGTAAAACGTGGATCGCGACGACGCAGCTTGCGAGGACGAACGCCATGACGCTGAACGTATTGCGCACGCCGAGCGCTTCGGCGGCCGTTCCCGCGAGCAGATAGCCGAACGGCATCGTGCCGTTGTAGGCCATGCCGTACATGCCCACGAGGCCGCCGCGCACCTGCTCGGGGCAGCGCTGCTGGATCGTCGCGTTGGTCGAGGTCGCCGAAAAGGTCAGGCTGAATCCGAGCGCGTAGAACGCCGGGATCGACAGGCCGATGTCGTTCGTCGACGCGAGCACGAGCAGTGCCGCGATGGCGCTCCACGGCGCGAGCGCGAGCAGCCGTGCCGAGGCGCGCGGCCCCCAGGCCGACGAAAGCAGCACCGCCGCGCTGAGCGATCCGCTGCCGGCCGCGGCGAAGAAGAGGCCCGTATAGTGCGCGGCGTTGTGATAGGCGCGGTCGGCCAGCAGCGGAACCAGCGTCTGGTAGCTTGCGGCGAAGAGTCCGATGCAGGCGAGGATCGGCAGGTAGCGCGCCGAAAACGCGTCCGACATCACGTAGCCCACCGCGTCTCTCAGGCCGCTATCCGCGCGTGCCGCGCGCGGCGCGCCGGTGGTTTTCATCGAACGCACGCACAGTGCCATCACGGCCAGCGCGCACGCATACACGCCAAATGCGGCGCCGGGCCCGAACGCCGGATAGACGAAGCCGGCGATGCTCGGGCCGACCATGCGCCCCACGTTGTAGACCATCGTGTTCATGGCAACCGCATTGGACGTGAGTCGCTGATCGAGCAGGCTCGTCACCAGCAGCATCTGGCGGGAGGGCGTTTCCACGGCGCTCGACATACCGATGGCAAGCGCATGCAGCAGGATCAGCTTGACGCCGAGCAACCCCAGCAGCCAGAGTGTGAGCAGGCTCATCGTGAGCAGCATCGACGTGCCGAGCACGCAGAGCGTCGTGCGCCGCGCGTTGGCCGAGTGAATGCGCGATCCCGCCAGCGGCGCGACCACGAGTTGCGGCCCGTACAGCAGAAAATTCAGCAGCGCCAGCACCGATGCCATGCCCGACAGGTGGTACACGAGCAGGTTCAGCGTGATGTTCTGGGTCCAGCTGCCGAGCACCGAAACGACCTGGCCGCACGCGTAGCGGCGCAAAGCCGGTTCGGCGAGCGCCGGAAACAGCCGGTCGTAGAAGCTGGGCTGCCGTGTGGTCGTGTTCATGCGAGCGCCTTGCCGCGCGTTTCCGGCGCGAAGAACACGACGATCGCCGCCGCGACGAACGCGACGATCGTGGTCGCGAGACCCAGCACGAAGCCGCCGGCGCTCGAAGCCAGCGCACCGATGACGAGTGGCGCGATAAAGCCGCCGAGCCGTCCGCCGTTATAGGCGAGGCCCATGAGAAAGCCGCGCGAGGCCGTGTCGCCGATGATCTCGGCGAGAAAGGGGCCCGCGCCCGCGAAGATGCCGTTCACGCCGAATCCGGTAAGAAAGATCGCGGCCATCAGCAGCAACGGATTCGCGGAGAAGATATAGACGCCCACGGCCGCCGCGCCTACGAGCAGATAGGCGATGAACATGGGCCGCCGGCCGATCCTGTCGACGAAGGCCGAGAACAGCAGGAAGCCCGAGATGGCGCCGAACTGCAACGCGAGAACGAACTTGAGGCTGTGCACGAAGTCGAGGTGCTTCACCGTCACGAGGAACGTGGGTGTCCACGTGAAAACGCCCCAGTACAGGTATTGCAGGAAGAAGATGAACGTGAACGCGGTCAGCAAACCCCGCACGTTGAGCTGCGTGGCAGCGGCGGACGGATGCGCCTTGTCGTGCCGCGCGGCCTGTTTGCGTTCGAGCCAGATCGGCGATTCGGGCGTCTTGCGCGCGATCCAGAAGAGAATGAAGAACGGCAGCGCGCCGATCAGAAACAGCAGGCGCCAGCCGTTGCCGGCGAGTCCGCCGTTAGCCATGCTTACGATGCCCGCCACGCTGATGGCGATGATCGCGCCGATCGGCAGCCCCATCTGCATGAGCGCGCCGCCTTTGCCGCGCCGGCTCGCATGCCAGGTTTCGGCGACGAGCGCGGCGCCGGCCGTCCACATGCCGCCCATGCCCAACGCGCCGCAGAATCGCGAGACGGCGAACCAGTGCTCGTTCGGCGCAAACGCAAGCAGTCCTGAGAACAGTGAATAAATGCCGATGCATAGCAACGCCGTACGCACGCGGCCGAGGCGATCCGACACATAGCCGAAGAGAATGCCGCCGACGATCTGCCCGGCGGCGGTGATGCTCGTGAAGAGGCCGAGCTGCGCTTTGCTCAGGCCGAACTGCAAGGCCAGCGTGGGCAACAGCAGCGACAGGAGAAAGGAGTCGTAGCTCTCGAAGGTCCAGCCCAGACCCGCCAGTGACAGCGAGCGCCATTCCGCGCGCGAGATGTCGCGGTACCCCTTCGCGTGCGTGCTGGCGCCGCTTGCCGCGGTCGCTACCGTCGCCGTTTCCGGTTTCATGTCTTGTCTCCTGATAGGTCCAACCCGTAGGTCGACGCGGCGGTTCCGCTGAACAGCGCGGCACGCTCGTCAGGCGACGCACTGCCTGCCAGGCGCTTGAAGGCGTTCCAGAGCACCGTGTAGCCGAACATCCCCTTGTCGACCGGGAAATTGCTTTCGAACATGCAGCGTTGCGCGCCGAAAAGCTCGACGCAGGTCTCGAACATCGGCGCCCACGCGGCCGCGAGGTCGGTGGACGACGGCGGGAGTTCGGCCGCCGCGAAGTCGAAACCGAATACGGTCAGGCCGGCGCCGCCGAGTTTCATGCGGGTGTTCGGCAGATGCGCGAGGCGCCGCAGTGCGGCCGTCCAGGCGCGTCGCACTTCGGCCTGCTCGCCGATGTAAGGCCCGATGCCGAGCGGACCGCCGAAGTGATCGATCACGATCGTCACGTTCGGCGCTTGCACGGCGAGGTCGTAGAGCGCATCGAGCTGGGTGTGATAGACCCAGGCGTCGAGACTGAGACCGTATGTCGCGAGCGTTTGCACACCGTCGATAAACGACCGGCGCTGCATGAGATCGGGCGGCGGCACGACCGGGCTCGACCGCACCGCCTCGCTGTCATGCCACGCGAGCGGATTGCGAATGCCGCGCAGCCGCCCGCCCGAGACGTCGAGCATCTTTTCGAGCACCGGTGCGACGGCGTGACCGAGCGCGAGGTCCGCGCCGCCGACAATGGCCTCGCAGCAGCGCGAAGCACCATAGGCACCGCTGGCGAACATCGCGGCGACGCCGTTGGCGAATTCGACTTCGCCGACGGGTTTCATGGCGTCGGGGCCGTGGCTTCGCATCATGGAGCGGCACTGCACGTAGACCGTCGAGACGATGCGATGGCCGCCGCCCGTGTCCTGCCGCAATTCGTCGGCGAGGTAGCGGCCCGTCTGCCGGTCCCACAGGTGATGGTGCGCGTCGACGATGGCGAGATCCGGCTGCAACACTTCCTCGCGCCGCCGCGCGAGCCAGTTTTCCCGGATGGGCAGGTGAGGGGCGTGGACGATCTGCATGGCCTCGCCGCCTAGAACTTCTTGCGCATGCCGACCACGAAGCCGGTCTGGTCGTAGCCCGCCGCGACGGTGCCGTAGCCGTTCACGCCGAGCGCGGAGTTGCCCTTGTTGCGCGCGAAGCCGGCGGTCGCGTAGAGGTCGGTGCTTTTCGAGAGCAGGTAGTCGGCGCTGAGCACCGCCATCCAGGGATCGGCGCTCGTCGAATGGACGTCCTGGTAGTAGGCCGACGCGGTGACGGAGAAAACCGGCGTGAAGTTATAGAGCGCGCCGGCCCAGTACAGATTGGCGGCGCTCGACTGCGCACCGTTCGCGAGCGCGATCGGATTGGCAGGCAGGAACGCGTTCGACGCCTGCAGATAGCGATAGCCGGCGAATGCCTTCAGGCTGCCGATGACATACGTTGCCGCCGCGACCGCGCGCCGTTCCGTGGCGGTGTTCGTGGCGACGGTGTTGCTGTTGCGCTGTTCGTAGGACACGCTCGCCGCGAGCGGGCCGCGCGCGTAAGTAAGCGAGCCGCCGAAGTAGCGGCCGGTCAGTTGGGCGCCCGGCACTTCGCTGCCGTATCCCGTGTCATAGCGCGTGCTGTACATGGCCGCAACGGTTACGGGCCCGAACGCGCCGACGTATTTCGCGGCGTTGTCGATGCGCCCCGCGGCTGCGTAGTCGACCGACAAGGTCGAATAGCGCGACGACGCGCCCATCGGATCGAACACGACCGCCTGATCGTAGAAGACCGAGTTCTGCCGGCCGAAGGTCAGCTTCTGATTGCCGTACGCGAGGCCGACCCAGGCCTGGCGGCCGAAAAGGCGCGAGGTGGTGGCCGCATTGGCGCCCAGCCCCTTGGTCGATTGCGCGAGCGTGCCGTCGTTGATGTTGAAGCCGTTTTCGAGGGTGAAGATCGCCTGCATCCCGCCGCCGAGATCCTCGACGCCCTTCAAACCCCAGCGCGAACCCGAGAGATTGCCCGAGACCTCGCGGGTCACTGCGCCGCCCGTCGGCGTGTTGTTGATGTGCTCCACACCGACATCGACGATGCCATAAAGCGTCACGCTGCTTTGCGCATGTGCCGCGAGGGGCGTGAGCGCGAGCGCGGCCAGTGCAGCGGCGGCGCGCAACGGAACGGGAGGCTGGGTGGCGAAGGTCGTGACGGCCTTTTTGTACGGCATGATGTCTCCGGAAAGTCGTTTAGGTCTATTGAAGTTATGGGTGAGGCAACGGTGTCAGGTGCGCGAGGCTTCGCCGGCGTCCGCGCCGGGGTCTCCCAGCCACGCGATCGTCAGGGCGCCGACCAGCATCACGCACGCCACCGCGAGCAAAGGCGCGGTGAAGCTGCCGGAGAACTCCTTGATGCCGCCGATCATCGACGGCCCGACAAAGCCGCCGAGGTTGCCGACCGAGACGATCAGCGCGAGGCCGCCTGCCGCGGCGCGGCCCGTGAGAAATCCGGAAGGGATCGCCCAGTAGGTTGCCTGGAAGGCGAGGATGCCGCTGACCGTCAGGCACAGCGCCATCAGCTTGAGCGTCGGGACGTCGAGCACCGTGCTGACGGCGAGCGACGCCGCGGCGAGGAGCAGCGCGCCCGCCACGTAGGGCACGCGGTTCGACGCGCGGTTGGCGACTCTCGCCCACACCAGCATGAGCACGGCGCCGAGCGCGTAGGGAATCGCCGCGAGCCAGCCGACGACCGCATGGCTGACACCGAATTGCTTGATGATTTGCGGCATCCACAAGCCGACGCCGATCGAGCCGACAATCCCGCAGAAGTTGACGAACGCCAGCACGAAGACTCGCCAGTTCGTCATGGCGTCGCGCAGCCTGGCGCCATGTTTTCTGGCGATGCCCTGCTGTTCGAGCGCGAGGCGTTGCGCGAGGAGCTGCTTGTCTTCCTCGCTCAGCCAGCGCGCTTTCTCCGGACGGTCGGCCAGCACGAAGAGACACACGATGCCGAGCAGGATGGCCGGCAAGCCTTCCGCGAGCAGAAGCCATTGCCAGCTGAGCAGCCCGTGCAGGCCGCCCAGTTGCAGCAGCGCCCCGGAGATCGGCGAGCCGATCATGTTCGCGACCGGAATGCCGACGAGGAAGGCCGCCGTGATCTTCGCGCGCCATCTGCCGGGGAACCAGTGCGTGAAGTACAGATAGATGCCGGGCGTGAAGCCGGCTTCCGCGAGACCGAGCAGGAAGCGGGCGGCGGCAAAGCTCTTCGGCCCCGTGACGAAAGCCGTCGCCATCGAAATCAGGCCCCACGTAATCATGATCCGGGCGATCCAGACGCGCGCGCCGACCTTCTGCATGATCAGATTGCTCGGGATTTCGAACAGGAAATAGCCGATGAAAAAGAGCCCGGCGCCCAGGCCGAATTCCTGGGCGGTGAGGCCGAGCTCGCGGTTCATCGTCAGTGCTGCGAATCCGACGTTGGTGCGGTCGAGATAACTGACCACGTAGCACGCGAAAATGAACGGCAATATCCGGCGATAGGCCTTGGCCAGCGTGCGCTCGCTGGCGGCATAGTGCTCCGGGTGCATTGCCGGATGCCCGGGCATGGGGTTGTCGGGCGGCGCGCTGTTCGCGCTCAAGGTTCGGGAAACTTGCATGTGCGCTCCTCCATTGCGCCTCGCCGGGCGCAACGTGTTCTGATCGGACGGGCGGGTCGCGGCAGCGATCCGCCTGGATGCCGGCTAGTGAGTGTGCCTGGCCTGCTGGGGAAGCGGGCCGGCGATATCCATGTCGGCTCGCAGGACGGTTCCCGAGACGGATTCAGTCATGAAGAGCGTCTTCATGTCGGGCCCGCCAAAGCAAAGATTGGTGAGCGATGCGCCTGCCGGACTGGTCAGGACAACTTCGGGTTCCGCCAGGTGATTGAGGACCCACGCACGGCCAAGACCGGGATTGGCGACGAACAGGCGTCCCGCCGTATCGATGGTGAGTCCGTCCGGGCCGCTCGGGCCATACGAGGTAAAGAACTGCCCGACCTTGCTGACCGATCCGTCCGCCTGAAGCGGGACGCGCCACACGCAATTGCCGCGTGTCATCGCGACGTAGAGCACCTTTTCGTCGGGCGAGAGCACGAGGCCGTTGGGGCTCGGGCAATTGCCGAGCAGCATATCGAGCTTGCCCTGCGGCGAAAGACGGTAGACGCGCCCGGTCGGATCGTGCAGACCTGTCTGCCCCTGGTCCGTGAAGTACAGATTGCCGGCCGAGTCGAAGGTCAGATCGTTGACGCCCCGGAAGCGCTCGGTATTGCGGCGCTCGAGATAAGGCGACACTGTGCCGCGCTCGATGTCCAGCCGCATCAGCCCGTTGCGATAGTCGGTGATGAGCAGGTGGGCGTCGTCGAGCCGCTTCATGCCGTTGGGCTCGCCGTCGTATTCGGCGATCAGCTCCCACTCGCCGTCGCCGGCAATGCGGAAGATGCGGCCATGCGGAATGTCGGTCACGTAGAGATGACCCGTAGGACTCCAGACCGGGCCTTCGAGAAACGAATCGGTCGACTGACCGCCGCGATTGGCGCGCGCCCATTCGGTCTGCACGCCGGGCTTGCGAAAACGCTCCGGCATGCGGGTGAAGACTTCCGCTTCGCGGACTTCCGGGGACTTGAGCAAATGCATATCAACCTCTGACTCTGGCGCCGATCACACGAGGCGTTGGGCGTGCTCTTCGATCGCTGCGAGCACATTCGCCGCCGCACCCTTGCCCATGTTCACGTAGGCCGCGTCGCTCACGCCGCCGATATGCGGCGACAGGATCACGTTGGTCACGCGCTGGAGCGGGTGGGGATGCGCCATCGGTTCGACGTCGAAGCTGTCGAGACCTGCCGCGCGCACCTGGCCGCTGGCGAGGGCGTCGACGAGTGCGGGCTCGTCGATGAGTCCGCCGCGTGCGGTATTGACGAGAATGACGCCCGGCTTGAGCCTGGCGAGCGTCTCGCGATCGATCATCTGGCGGTTTTCGGCCGTCAGCGGACAGTGCAGCGAGACCACGTCGGCCGATGCGTAAAGCTCGTCGAGCGTGACGAGCTTTACGCCGGCGGGGGCTTCCTTCGTATAGGGATCGAACGCGATCACCTGCATGTCGAAGGCCTGGGCCGCAGCGGCGACCCGCCGGCCGATCGCGCCGAGACCCACGAGACCGAGGGTGCGGCCGTTGAGCTCGACCGACTTATGCGTCGACTTGTCCCAATGTCCGGCACGCATGCGCCCATCGAGCTGGGTCACGGACTTGGCGCACGCGAGAATCAGCGCCCAGGCATGCTCGGCGACGGCGGCCGCGTTTGCGCCGGCCGCGGCGCGAACGGCGATGCCGCGTTGCGCCGCGGCGTCCTGATCGATCACGTCGATGCCGCTGCCGTGCTTGGAAATGACCCGCAGGTTTTCGCTGGCATCCATGATGCGCGCGTTGACCTTGCCATACCGGACGATGATCGCGACCGGCTTGTACTGTGCGCACAGCGTGACGATGTCGTCCTCGGTCGGCTGCTTGCCCGCGAAGACCACCTCGAAGCGGTCGAGCAACGCGAGCGCTTGCGGCGCGAGATCCGCCGCCGTGACGAGCACGACAGGTTTCTGGTTGGCCGTTTGCATTACAGCGCCTCGCCTTCGGCCAGCATGCCGGCCGCGCGCAATTCCTTTTCCACCCAGGCCGGCCGCAGCGCCTCGCCGTTGCGGATCGCGGCGATACGCGCCGTTTCCGCGTCGAGCTTCTTCTGCGCGAGCACGAGAATCTGCTCGACTTCTTCGCGCGCAATCACGACGACGCCGTCGGCGTCGCCCACGATGAGGTCGCCCGGTTTGACTGCGGCACCGGCAACGGCGATCGGATGATTCACGCGGCCCGCGACGCCCTTGGTCGGGCCGCACGGATTCAGGCCGGCCGAGAAGACCGGGAACGCGCCGTTCGCGAGTTCGTGCGAGTCGCGCACCGCCGCGTCGATCACGAAGCCGGCAAAGCCGCTTGCGTGCGCCTGGGTCGCCATGATTTCGCCGATGAGCGCGCAGCTCTGATCGCCCTTGCCATCGACGACGATCACGTCGCCGGGTTTGGCGATGGCGAGCGCGGCATGGATGGCGAGGTTGTCGCCTTGGCGGACTTCGACGGTCACGGCCGGGCCCGCGACCTTCATGTTCGGCGACAGCGGCTTGACGCGGCCGTGCAGGGTGCCGCGGCGGCCGGCGACGTCGGCAAGGATGGCAGACTGAAAACGGGACGCGGCCTCGACGAGTTCAGGTGAAACGCGTTCGAAGTCGCGAACGATGGCGGGAGTTGCGTTGGAAATTGCGCTCATGGGAGTAGCCTCATGTATTGAGTTGTACAATGTACAACTGTGTTGTACTTAATGGAACTACTTTAGCCGCGCGATTAATCGGTATCCACTGGTGTTTACCCTTTTACGGTATAAAACGATGTTGTACGATGTACAATTCTCCGGTCGACCAATTCGGGGATTGCGATGGGAAACGAAGGGGTTCAGTCAGTTGAAAAGGCGCTGGCGCTGCTCGATTGCTTCAAGCCTGGCGCGGAATCGCTGTCGCTCGCCGCGCTCGCGCAGGCGTCGGGCATGCACAAGACGACGGTGTATCGCCTGATGAATTCGCTGGAGCGGACGAACTACGTCATACGCTCGGAGGCGGGGATGTATTCGTTGGGTCCGAGGGTGCTGTATCTCGGGAAGCTCTACGAGCAATCCTTCCATCTGTCGTCGGTGGTCGAGCCGATTCTGCACGCACTGGCCGCCGCAACGAAGGAAAGCGCATCGTACTACGTTCTCGGGAATTCCCAGCGTCTTTGCCTGTTCAGGGCGGAGCCGGCGGAGGGTTTGCGCGAGACGCGGCTTCCCGGAACCTCTCTGCCGCTCGACGATACGGCGATTGGATGCGTCCTGCGGTTCTGGGCATTGGGCGAGCCGGTTTTCGATGCCACGCCGGACATTCCGCTTTTCACTTCCGGCGCGCGCGACCAGCATACGGCTGCCTTCGCCACACCGGTTTTCGGTGCGGAAGACAAGTGTGTGGCCGCGCTTACGCTGTCCGGGCCGGCATCGAGGCTCGAGGCGGCCCATGAGTCGGGAGAGTTCAAAGGCCTGCAGCTACGCGCAGCGTTCGATCTTTCGCGCAAGCTCGGGGCGAGCATTGGGCTCTGCGAGCGCATGTATGGTGGTGGTGCGTAGACTTGGGGAGCGGAGTAGGCGTGGTGCCAATTCGCTCGGGGGCAGTTGTCGCCCGGGTGACGGGCTCGATGGTTGAGCCGGAAAAGACAAAAACCCCGTAAGCTTTTGCGGCTTACGGGGTTTTGTGTTCAATCAATGTGGCGGCGTCAACCGAATTCTGTCCGCTACGCCTTGTATGGTAAGGATCTTCCAGTCTGGGTGCGTGGAACAACCCCCAAAACAACCCCCATAAGCAGCTCGCTGGCGTTCATCCGATGGCCGAACCGGCGATAGTGTCGCCGGGAAGGGGCATTCATGGTGACCCAACGCGCGACAGGTCACGCAAACGGCCATCTTTTTAAGGCCATCGCCTCGTCGTTGCGACGATGGCCGATTTCCGGGCCTCAGTTGATAAGTTGAAGCACGTCCTGTTCGAGCCTCCCAGTCGGCACGCAGACGGTGGTTTGGCTGGCGCCCAGAGCTGGATATTCTGCGCGTCCGTTCGAGCTGAACGAAATTTCGTCGCGCCTTGAGTCTCCCGCTCCATTGTTAGCTCGGGCTTGAATTCTCCGCTCTAAGACGTAGCGCGCATTGACCGTCACCGTGGTGGTGTCGGGGGTGGGCTGCTCAAAAATGATGTTGATCCGTCCATCAAGATTCATTTGGCGATGAAGATTGATGAGGAGCGGCGATTTGAACTGAGTGTAGTTCGCATCCTTGTCGGAACCATCGAAGTCATAATTCTGCGTGCCTCGAGCGTTTGTGAACGATGCCGAAACGTGGCCGCAATCAACGAACGAGTGGGGATCGCCGGAATAACTCACGTTGATTAGTCCGGACGCCTTGTCCATGTTGTTGATCACAAAGAAGTCTTTGCCGAGCGCTGGTACGGCCGCTGCCCAAACAGCATCCCTGGACCTATTAATCGTTTTCGATATCGTCGTTTTTTGCCGGACAGCTGGTTCCGTATAAGACATGGAGCTAGAGGCGCAGCCAGCCAGCGTGGCAACAAGTGCGATGGCGCCGGCCGTTCGGGTTATGTTGGACTTATTCATTGTGGTTTCTCGAACTGCTCGGCTTGTGGGGCGAGCTCTCCCTTCGTTTCAGCGCGTGTCCGCAGCGCTCCGCGGCGCTGGGCTTCGCGACGCCTATTTACGTTTTTCGTAGTGGTCGTGTGTTCGCGGGTTGCGGTAATGGCCGCCCTTGTGGGATGAGCCGTGACCGCCTACATAGTGACCGCCACGAGCGTAAGCGATCGTAGATGTGGCGAAGGCGACGGCGATCAATGCAGCGATGATGCGTTTCATTGGTCTCTCAGTATTGTTATCGGCTTACATTTTTTCGGCCGGCGAGCGGAAAACTTTAGCTCGGAGAACCAAATCCCAGCAGGCTATCCGTTGAGCGGCGCGGCCGATTCGCGCCCGACGTAGCGTCTTGTAGTCGGCCCGAACACCCTCCCAAACTTCAGGAACAGGTGTAGTTGTGCAGGCCGCGCCGATCCGCATACGCGCAGGAACTGGTTGCGCGATGGTTGTCGGTGCCACATACCGCGGCGGCTCACAAAGTCGGGCGGGATGGAGGCGACGTTATCGAAGACGGAGGGCTGGCGGCGCGCCGACAGATCGGCGCGCTGAAGCCGAGTTCGCAGTGTTCTCGCTGTGATCGCGAAATAGCCCGCCAGCGCCGAGGTATCGCCGTCGAACTGATCGAACATGTGGTAATAGGCGACTGCCTCTGAGAACTGGGCGTGAATTACACGGGCGGCCTCGGCGGCTTCTTCCTCGAGCTGCAGCGCAATCTCGGGTTCGTAGCTCTGCGGGGCTGATAGGCGAGCGGAGACCGCGTTTTCCCGGAAGTCTCCGTCATCGTCGCGCTCGTCCTGATCGAGGCGTGTGGCGAAGCGCATTGCACGATTCACAAAACGGCCGAACAGCTTGTGCAGACCCGCTATGACCCTCTCTTGAAAATCAGCGTCGTCTGGCTCGACCGCGCCACCGCGTTCTGCCTTGATCTCCTCGGCGATGAGCCAAGCTTCGCTTTTTAAGTCGTCGACGGTGTGCTCACCCTGCGTGAGCTTTGCGATATACCGGAGTTGTTTGAGCATCGGCGAGATCAACCGATGGAAGAACGACGCGTCATTCCGTTGGGACATCGGATTGCCTTTCGGGAGAGGGGGGCTGGGTCCGCGCTGCGGGCGGCAGTTTATTCCGACCCCGTGACACTTGGTGTGCGGCGATTGCGCACACTGGCGTCCTATATTGGATCGCCAGATCGAGTTTGCACAGATCGGTTATCGTGTGCTCGAAAACCTGTGAGGGGATGCATGGACGAGTTCGACGACCTGGTGAGGCGATTGCGCGTGCGCATGGATCGCAGCGCGAACCGTGAGAGGTCCCTCGATTGGAAAGCAGCAGACGCCATCGACCAACTGCAGGACAGAGCCGCGGCTCTGGAAGCAGAGAACAAGCGCCTTGGCGCTGAGAATCAGGCCTTGCGCGAGGGGATCCGGATCTCGGAGCCACAAGTGCAACAGCAGGTTGTGCCGCAGGGAACGCCGCCAGCGCTTGGCCGCGCGCTTGACCTGCGTGAGGCCGCTGCGCTGCTCGGCGTCTCTTACGGTACCGTCTATGCACACAAGCTGGAGATGGGCTTCTTCCAGATCGGCAATCAGTGGCGCGTATGGCCGGACAAACTGAAGGAGATGACGTCAGGTTCAACCGCAGGCCCTCCGGTCTCCACTGAATCACCGTCTCGCCAGCAAGACGAGGCGGCGCGTACCCCGGCGCCTCAATTGCCGATGTCGGCTCGCAAGGCGGCGGCCGAGTTCGAGAAGCTTTTGGCGGAGCACCGCAGAGGGCGCCCTAAGCGCGGCGCATCAAAATGAAATACGGGGCGCTGGCTGGTGCTCGGCGCGCTGGTTCGGCTCGGCGTACGCCGCAGCGCGCACGGCGCAACTGCACGATTTCCTCGTCCTCGCGCGCGGGGCGCAACGCGAGGCGGCGGCGCTCGGCTAACCATCTCGTGCACGACGGGCGGCTTATCGAGGGAACGCACTAGAAATGGTCTCCTGATAACCGTCGCCACATCAACCTAGAGGCTTATGACAAATGGGTCGAAACGAGCTCATCGGCAGGTAGCACGCGCGGCCGTCGCCGGAAGATTGTCGAAACGTCCTCGCAATAGGGAGAGCCCTCGTGTCATTTGAAATTCTTTCAGCAGAGCAACTTGTCCAGATCACTGGCAAGAAACGCAAGTCGGCTCAGGTCGCATGGTTTAAGAAAAACTTTGGCTTAGAACCTGTGCTCCGCGCTGATGGCTCAATCCTGATGACGCAGTCCGCATTCGAGGCTTTGCTATTGAAACGCATGGGCGTGGCAGATGCATTGACGAAGCCGGAAGCTCCACGGCCGCCACTGCTGTCACCTTTCAAAAATCGATAGTCCGTGCTTGACGACTGCGCGTTGTTGGCACTAAAGTTAAATCGTCGCTGAAACAACAGCGATCAGGTTTGGCGACCTGACGATATTGGCGGACAACCGCCGCCGCGCGGTTTTTTTACGTCCGTTTCCGGTGCACACCCAAATCAATGGGTGGGCCTGGGTGGGGAGACCTTCGGGTCTGCCGGTTCCAATGTCCCGGTTCGCCAACCCCGTTCAGTGCCCGCCCACCCCCGTTTGGCGACGGGAAGCGGGTCTTCAATTCGACATTGGAGGCCGCGTCATGCGTCCCACTATTCCCGCTCGCCCAGAGCAACGGCAAAGCTCCCTCGAAATCATCCGCACTGCCTTGCGCGATGCCGCGATCGCGGAGACTGTCTATGACGCACTTGATGTAACTGGAGACGCGTTGTGCCGTCTGGCTGAAATCGTCCGTGCGGAGGCGCAGCAATGACCCGCGAAAATTTCCTCGACGATCAATTTTCAATTTTCTCCCGCGACGCGCTCGAACTTCCCCGACGCGGTCATCGAGTGCACACTGATTGTCTGATAAATCAGGCTGACCGTACGATGAATGTCGTGCGCGGCGTGTGTGCTGTGATGACCATCACGCGCGCGAATCTGGTTCGCGAATGTGCGATGGAGCACGGAAGTGGCAACCTTGAACCACCACTTGCTCCGGCCACCGTCGAGGCGCTGCTGTGCCTGGGGATTGAGGCAGCGAAAATGCTTGAAGGGTGTATCGAAGACTTGTCGACGGGGCTGGACAAGCAGGTAGAGAAGTACAAGGAAGGGGGCGACGATGCGTGAGACAACAAGCCGTCGTGTCATTGACTTGGATGCGTGGAGGTGTGGGCGTGCGCAAACGAAGGCGGTTGTGCAGAGTGCAGAGTCAGTAGTGGTCAAAGCTCGCCGGGGCAATCTGCACGTGAGTATCGACGAAGACGGCGGCATCGACTACGGGATGGGCGACATCGCCTTGGCAGACGCGCCGGCCGTCATGATGGCCTGCATGATCCTGTGCATGCGTCTAGTCACACAGATTGACGAGCAGGGAATTCGCTAAGTCCGAGTTTAGGCTGTGATGCTATGCAGAATGACTGCAGCCGACAGAGGCGCCCAGCAGTTGGCGGCCGTTGGCAGCGTTCCGATGACAGGTCTTACCGCGCCTAGCCCGACGGGGCGAAAGCAGGGCTCCCTTACCCTGTTGGCGCGGCCTTCAATAAGGGGCGTGCAAAGGGACATCAGATGAAAATGCCACAACCCTTCCCGTGCTACGAGCCCGATTTGGTTCGCGCTCACCTTGATGATTTTGGTCTATTTAGCGTGACGATCGACGTCGCCGCTGAGCTCGTTGCGCTCGAGTTATGGACTTTGGACGAGTTCCCCGAGATCAAAAAGCCAGCGGAGTTTGACGGAAATCCGTTCGATCCGCGGCTCCTTTCGGCGCTGTGTCCGCAAATCGAGCAGCAAAGACAGAGGCTGGTTGCAGCCGTCGATGCGCAGCGTTTGCCGATCCAGATTGAGTCGCGGGATCTGGACGATCATCTCGCCCCAACTTTCTGTTACGTGAGTCTGGATGCATTGATGGAATGGCTGTTGGCCCGTGGGGTCGATAGCGAAGTGATTCGCCGGTACCGTGAATCACTTGCGACAGTGCGTGAACAAATTTGCGATGGGGTCGAGCGCTTGCAGTTGATGGCGCGATCGTCGACAGAAATTCTGGGCGAGTGGTATCCGCCGGTCAGGTTGGAGGTGGTGGCCGGCAAATCTGGGACGGAGGGCGAAGCCTCGGAAACCAATCCCGATAAGGTGAGCCACTACGAATTGTTGGTCGAGAATCAGCGGCTGCGTGACCAACTTACTCAACTTGGCGTTTCGCCCAAGGAACAGCCCCTCAAGACCAGCGAACGTAATTCGTTGCATCGATTGTTGGTCGCGATGGCGATAAAGGGCTTCGGATGGGACCCAAATAAGAGGAGCAGCGCTGCCAACGACATTGTGAAGGCTCTGCAGGACGTCGGTCTCAACATGGAAGCGGATACAGTCCGAAAGCATTTGCAGAAAGCCGCCGATCAGCTTCCGCAAAGTGGTTTTTGGCTTTCCAAGATAGTTCGGCGCTAGGTTCACGAAACCGAAATCGGTTGAAATTAGCCGAATTCGGTTTTGGAAAAAGGAGATTTTTTAATATTCCGGCCATGTTCAATGAACCGCAAGGTTATGCAAATGGCCACAAAATCCCAGAGCACGACGACGAGCGCGGACTTGCAGTCCGAATCGCGGGCTTTGCCGCTCGATGGCTTCACTCGCTGGAGCGAGTTGAAACACATCATTCCCCTAAGTCACGAGTCAATTCGCCAGCGCGAGCTGAAGGGGTGCTTCCCGAAGCGCGTGCAGCTTGGCTCCGCACGTTGTGTCGCTTGGTCAAACCGCGAAATTCACCGCTGGCTCTCCGATCCGGCGGGCTATCGTGCGGAGGTTTGAGATGCGGCCTAACGACATTTCCTCACCCGATGTGACGAGAAAAGTCGCTGGCGAGGCGCTCGTACACGTGCTCGCGGAGCGCGCCGCCAGTGATGTTCTAGCGGACATTGCCGCTGGGACAACGCATCCCGACGCCCTTGCGGATCGCCTGCTCGCACTCCTTGTCGACGCCAACGGCGCAGGGCGTGCCGAAGTAGTGAGGGGCTTCCTTCGGCCGGTAGCGAAATGCATCGAGGCTGGCGCGCCGAGCGCTGCGAAGGTAGCGAGCACCAAGTAGCCGATGCCTATTATTCGCGCACCTCGACCTGATCGTGATTTCACGGTCATCGCCAATCGCATTCTCAATGATCCGCATCTTTCCTGGTCAGCCCGCGGCATGCTCGCCCATCTGCTCAGCAAGCCAGACCACTGGAGTGTGAACGTGCAGGCACTCATAAACGAAACCCAAGCCTGTTCGCGCGCCAGTGGGCGTGACGCTGTGTACCGCACCCTCGATGAGCTCAACGAGGCGGGATATATCGCGCGCCGGCGTCTTGCCGATGGATCCGTCGTCACGACAGTCTACGAACAGCCAAATACGGAAAACCCGGACGAGGCTCTTGAGCCTAATCCGGAAAAGCCCCACGAGGTTACTGGGCGCACCCTGTCTGGCCAGATTGAACCCGTTCCGGAAAATCCGGATATGGGTCCCAAGCCTCATCCGGAAAAGCCCGATCGGGAAAAGCCCGATCGGGAAAATCCGGACGTATTAGTAAGAACTGAATCTATAGAAAGGACTGAAGAGGCAGTAAACAAAACCTTCCCTCACTCGCTTCGCGAGCGATTCGATATTTTCTGGGCGGCGTATCCCCGGAAGGTAGAAAAAAAGAACGCTCAGAAGGCCTTCGACAAACTCTGTCCTGACGACATGCTTTTGGAAGAAATCCTGACGGCGGTCGAGAAGGCGAAGAGATCGTCCCAGTGGAGTCGGAAACAGTTCATTCCGCACGCGGCGACTTGGCTCAACGCTGCCCGTTGGCAGGACGAGATCGACACCGAGTACACCAATCCGCAGCTCGAGGTAATCGAAGCGTACAACGCATCGCTCGGTGATCAACTCGGGAGGGTCAATCCGACCGTCTTCGTCGAAACGCGTGCGAACGCGATTGACGACTTCGTGACGTTCAGGCCCCAAAGCCCGAAGTTTTGGTTGAAATATTTCCCGTGGATCGCGGCGAAAGTCGACGTCCCGCCGCGCTGCGGATTTGACTGGATAATTGGCCGGGAAGGGTTCACGAAGGTCAGCGGTGGTCAGTTCACGATCGTCGAGCAATGAGAAGTCACGCTGCGACTGTCAGGGCGATGCGCGAGGAACATAACCGGATCGATGAAGCGATCGCCTCCGAGCGTCAAGCGATTACCGAGCTACGCGGGCTGTTGACGGTGCGTCGTCCCGTTGTGCCGCCTTCGAGGTCCATGGGTCGGCCAACGGCGGTCGATTTCGCAGCGGTTAGAGCGGCATTGTTGGTGCACCAGGCGGCCCTGACCCGGCTTGAGGTGCGCCGTGATTGGCTTGAGTCGCAACTGGGCGCCGCGAAAGCGGGGCAATAAACCGTACGCCGCACGACGAGCGAAAGGAAGGGCGAAATGATTGATGGACTGGTTGGCGGGAAGGTCTATGGCAAGCCGGCGGAGCGCGCTGGTCAGAATGGCAAGTCGTTCGTTACCGCGAAGGTGCGCGCCACAATGGGTGATGGTGACGCGCTGTTTGTCAACGTGATCGCCTTCAGCACCACAGTGCAGCAGGCACTAATGGCGCTGGATGACGGCGACAGCGTTGCGCTTTCCGGCGTGCTGACGCCCAAAGTGTGGACGGACAAGAACGGAGAGGCTCGACCGGCGCTCGATATGGTGGCGCACGGTGTCCTGACCGCGTACCACGTGCAGCGTAGGCGGCGGGCTATGCAATCGGAAGACTCAATGCCGACGGGCGGTGCGCGCGACGACATGAACGACGAGCTGTGAGGGTGACGATGACCGACAAGACGAACGAGGAGTTCGACGCGCGGTCCGATCTGGAGACGGCACAACTCACTGGGCAAGCAGCCGTCCGAATGGACAACGAGCGGCGTCGGAGAGTTGCTGATGTGCTCGGCCGGGACGCTGACGAGATCGCCGCGGATCTCGATGAAATCGACGCTTGCGTGCGCCTCTATGAGCTCAACAGAGGAGAGAACCGCGGAATGCCGAAGGGGGCCCAGCGCGCTGCCGAGTTGCGCGCATTCCAGGCGTCGCTGGCAGGTGTTCTGTGTCGCAGCCAAACCGTTGAACGCGTGCTTGATGGCACTGCCGAGTATGCCGACCTGCTGAGCGCGGCTCAGAGAGTCGGGCTAATCATTGACGAAGTGGTCCGATTGGGCGATGCAGAGCCGCGGCGGGGACGCGCGCCAGACGATCGTCAATGGTTGATCGAACGGCTAATCGAAAAATATGAGCAACTTACGGAGTCGCAAGCCACTGTGTCGACGAGCGCGATTAACAATCAGATTTCAGGCCGGTTCTTCGACTTCGTTCGGCTCGTAATCCCTGACTCTATTTTTGCGGATGGGACATTAGGGAAGGTCGTCAAGACTGGTCTGAAAACCTACAGATCCCGGCTAGGTGCGAAATAGTTGCGGAAATGTTGTTTATAGCGTCCCTTGGACATTATTAGTCTCAAATCGAATACTTCTCTCATTCCGCTCATTTCGATGCGGTGTGATGCAACCGAGAGGAGTATCCATGACCAACACCTTCGACGGCGCGTGCCTGCGACCCGCGCAAGCCGCTGCCAAGTTGGGCATCGGCACCAGCACGCTGTGGGCGAAGCTCAAGCGGGACGCCGATTTTCCGAAGCCCCTGAAGCTTGGTGCTCGCACAACGGTCTTCCTCGAGCGTGATCTGGATGTGTATCTCTCGAAGATCGCGGCCGCACGGCAAGTCGTGCCATCCGCGGTGTGAGCCAAGCATGAGCGTTGTCAAAGCCGAAGATACTCGCGTCGCCGGCGGAGCGCGTCAGCGGCTCGCGTCTGAGCCTCCCGAGTTCGACATTTCCGGCCGGAATTTGAGGCAATTTCGACCCAGAGCACCTTATAGATCAAACACTTGGCGTCCGTGGTTGTCGATGCGTTGTAGTGACACGAAATTTTCTGTGAGCCCTTG
>NZ_JAAGPQ010000078.1:0-39157 GCF_017104985.1 Paraburkholderia sp. Ac-20342
CAAGGGCTCACAGAAAATTTCGTGTCACTACAACGCATCGACAACCACGGACGCCAAGTGTTTGATCTATAAGGTGCTCTGGGTCGAAATTGCCTCAAATTCCGGCCGGAAATGTCGAACTCGGGGGGCCAGAGCGCTTGCAGTTGCGTCCACGCGTCCGCGCTCATCGAGGGTTGCAACTGCGCGGCGCCAGGCTGCGCGCCGGCCCTCAGAAAGGGCAGGATGGTCGGTGCGTCGGATTCGAAGATCAGCCCCTCGGCCCAGTCATAGGCCTCGGCGACCCAAGGCGGCGTGCGCCGGCTCGTCGCGGGAAAGAGATGCATGGAGCCGAGCAGCCGCACGTTGGTGCCGGTGAGTTGTAGATACATGCGAGCGTGGTGAAAGCGGCAATGACGATGCTGCGATTTTATCGCTCGGGCCGGAAGCGGCGTATCAACTTGCAGGCGCGTGTGCGAACGGCGGACGCACCACCGCAATCGGGATTTGCGGTTCACACGGCACCCCATGCGCGAACCGCGGGCGCATCAAAACCTGCGCTCTTTTATTGAATCGAAATAAAATTCAAATCCGCTACTGTTTTAAACATTTTTACGTCGATTATTGCGTGCCTTTTTTAAACGATTCAAGCTCGCTGGTATAGCGCTCGCTCCGCACACCATTACTGCCGTAATATTCTTCCACCGATTTCACCCAGCGGCCGACTTCCGGCGCATACCAGAACGCTTTATAGGTGCGGCCCGTCGCTTGCGCGGGGGCGATTTTCTGCGCGTGCGTCATCATGGTCGTATCGCCCTGCTCGACCTGGGTGGCCTGTGTAATGGTCTGCCGCGGTTCGAGTTGCGCGAGCCAGTCGCCCTCGGATTCGATCTTGATCGCCTGGAATTTTCCGGCCGGCACTTCGACGGTTTCCGTCCCGATCACGCGATATTGCGAACTCCACTTCTGCGAAGCGAAAACCCGGTTCGGATGCTGCTCCGTGTAGTCGATGTTCCAGGTTTTTCCCGGCGACAGCGGGAACGCCAGCGGCCGGTTAACGACCATTTCCGTGCCGTTCACGCTGCGCTCGCGGCTCCAGTCCATGCCGGCGATCAGTTCCTTGGGCGCCTGCGTCGAGCCCGCCTGGTGCGCCTCATAGTAGATGTGCGACGACGTCGTGCGCAGCACCGTCACCTGGTCGTGCGTCTGGTTCCAGTTCGCGGCGCCTTTTTCGACTGTTATCACGTACGTCCACGAATCGCCGGGTTTGACGTCCGGTGCGGACGCCGATTGCGCGAATGCCTGCAACGGCACGACGAAACCCAGCAGAATGGCAACGGTTCTGATTTTCTTCATAGGTCGAATTTAATAGTTGTGCGCGGCGCATAAATGCGCGTGTTATCCGGAACGAATACGCGATTATTTTCCACGAAAAACGCGAAAACAACGAGCACTTTATATAAGCGTCGCTAGAATAATAGCGCCCCACGCTACTTTAACGGCACCCGACAACCCGATCATAAATTCGAAAGAGAATAAAATATAAATGAAAGAACATGAAAAGCGAATGGTAAATAAATATGCCATTCTGATTGCGGGACCCGTATTGCTATTGTCCGCATGCGGCGGCGGTTCGTCCGGCAATTCGGGCTCGGCCGCAAGCACGTCGAACCTGAGCGATGCGCAGAAGAGTTACGAAAGTTTTGCGCTGGCGTCGAACGGCGGACTGCATTACGTGGACGGGAGCCTCTCGTTCAGCACGAGTTCGACGGGCGCCGTATCGGTCAACCCGAGCAGCAGCTTTTTTTTCACCGCTGACTCCAGCATTCCTCAAAGCCCGTCGAGCGGCCCGCAGCCGCTGACCGCCGGCACCACGTCCCTTGCGTCGACGCTCAAGGTGCCCACGATCAGCAACGGACGCTTCGTCGTCAACGGCGCCATTTATGTCGCCGCGGTTCCGGCCCAGGCCCGCGTCAGCTACGCAGGCTCCAATGTCCAGGAAGACTACCTGGCCGCCGACGGCAGCACCGTGGTCCGCACGCTCCTCGGCACCAGCTACACCGCCGTTTCGCTAAGTGGCCTGATCTCCGCCTCCCCTTCCGAGCTGTTCACGAATAGCGCCCTGGGCTTGCTCACGAATACGATCAACGGGCAAACGCTCTACAACCAGCAGGCCAGTTGGCAGGCAGGCTCTGCCTACATCAAGGTGGTTCGACATGCCGTCGGCGACGAGCTGTTCACCAACGACTGCGTTGCCCCGGCCACGACGGGCAACAACCCGACGCCCTGCTCGGCCACGATATCGACGCTCGAAAATTTCTTCCCCTATGCGAGTGCGACGGACGGCAAGAGCTATCAGCTTGCCGATGGTCAGATCGTTACGCTGGCAGGCGTGCGCGCCTGGGTGTCCAACGCGACGATCGGCAGCACCGGCAGCGATTACCGCGTCTACTATCAGTACAACGGCGGCATCTACACCGGCTACGTTCTCAAGGACGGCACGACCTTGCAGCTCGTACCGCTTGGCGGCGGCACACCGCAGGAGAACTACTATTTCCTGAACAACGCCGCGATGCAGTCGATCAAATCCGCGCTCAACTTCTGAGTGTTCTGAGCGATTCGAGCCGGCGTGGTGCGATCGAGTAGGCAATCGCAAGCGCGGAGACACGCTGGCGAGCGCGGTGAAAAAGAGAGGTAGAAAAGCGGCGGAAAAAAAGAAAAGCCCCGACATGTCGGGGCTTTTCTTTACATCAACGACTGGAGGCGCGAGCCGGAGTCGAACCGGCCTAAACGGCTTTGCAGGCCGCTGCATAACCGCTTTGCTATCGCGCCACAAGCGGACTGGAACCTAGAAGCAGGCTCGCAGATTTGTCTGGTGGGAACCAGAAGGACCGAAGCGCTGACAAGCGACCGGCCTTCCAAACAAAAAGGGAAGCGTTGCTTCCCCTGATGTATGGAGCGGGAGACGAGGCTCGAACTCGCGACCTCAACCTTGGCAAGGTTGCGCTCTACCAACTGAGCTACTCCCGCATTGAACTGCTTCACAACGCGCTACATTTTGTACTTCGCCAAACAACGCATTGCTTCAAAAAACTGGAGCGGGAAACGAGGCTCGAACTCGCGACCTCAACCTTGGCAAGGTTGCGCTCTACCAACTGAGCTATTCCCGCGTTGCACTGCATTCACTGCTACTGCCTGACTGCGCTTCCCGATGTTTCGCTGCGTTTCGCGCTGCGTGCATCGGAGAAACGAGATTATGGAGAACCGGCAGAAACGTGTCAACCCCTTTTGCCCATCTCTTCTACAGAAAAGATTTCTCTCATGTTTCCACGGGGTTCGAAGATACTTTTGCGGCCGCGCTCCGCTTCGCTCACGCTGTCACGCGACGCCGCCACGCTCGCGAATCTGCGGCCACGCGAGCTTCATGTAGTAGAGCATCGACCAGATCGTCAGGAACGCGGCGAGATAGATCAGCCACAAACCCCACACGCGCGTGTCGATCGCGATGCCGCCGCCGAACGGCAGCGGACCATAGAACAGCAGCATCGGAATCGCCACCATCTGGCACGCGGTCTTGAACTTGCCGAGCGAATTCACCGCGACGCTCTTCGATGCGCCGATCTGCGCCATCCATTCGCGCAGCGCCGAGATCGCGATTTCGCGTCCGACGATCACGAGCGCGATCGCCGAGTCGATGCGCGTGAGCTGCACGAGCACGAGCAACGCGGCCGTCACCATGAGCTTGTCGGCGACCGGGTCGAGGAACGCGCCGAACGCCGAGGTCTGATTCCACTTGCGGGCCAGAAAGCCGTCGAACCAGTCGGTGAGCGCCGCGAGAATGAAGATCGTGGCGGCCGCGAGATTGCGGTGCGCGGGGCTCATCATCATGTCGGGCAAATAGAACACGCCGACGACGAGCGGAATCAGCACGATCCGCAGCCAGGTCAAAAATATCGGGAAATTAAACGGCATGGGGCAGGCGCAGCGTCTGACGAGTGAGTTGCAATTGTGCCGTGTCACAGGGCCTGCCACAAGCAAGCCGGCGCCGGGGCGGCCGCGGCCCACGCCGGGGGTGCGCTGCGCCGGCCAGCGCGAGTCGAACGGAAGCGCTCCGGTCCCGTCGCCCCCTCCTTGTCCCCACCTCGCTTCGCCCGCCCCCACTCGCGCGCCGCCCGCGATACAGCGCGCCCGACAAAAACGACCCGCGCACCAGACACCAGACGCAACGCACTCAGTGCAGTTGCCGGTAAATCTGCTCGGCCAGCGCCTGCGAAATGCCTTCGACGCTCGCCAGATCCTCGACACTCGCGGCCACCACACCGCGCAGCCCGCCGAAGCGCGCGAGCAGCCGCTGACGCCGTTTCGCCCCGACGCCTTCGAGCTCTTCGAGCCGCGAAGTCTGCCGCGTTTTGCCGCGCTTCGCGCGCATGCCGGTAATCGCAAAGCGGTGCGCCTCGTCGCGAATCTGCGCGACCAGCATCAGCGCGGCGCTTTCCTTGCCGAGTTCGAGCGGCGTGCGGCCGTCGGCGAAAATCAGGGTTTCGAGGCCGACCTTGCGCCCCTCCCCCTTCGCGACGCCGACCAGCATGCCGGTGTCGAGCCCCAGCTCGGTGAACACCTGGCGCGCAATCTCCACCTGGCCTTTGCCGCCGTCGATCAGCACGATGGTCGGCAGAACGCCGCCCGCCGCGCCCGGCTCGGTGGCCTCAGCGGCCTCGGCCGCGAGCGACGGATCGGCGGCCGCAGCGCCTTGCGCCTGCGCGGCTTCATCAGCGGAATTCGCGGCAGCCTGCGCGACCATCTTCTCGTAACGACGCGTGAGCACCTGGCGCATCGCCGCGTAGTCGTCGCCGGGCGTGATGCCGGTGATGTTGTAGCGGCGGTACTCGGACGACTGCATCTTGTGATGGTGATAGACGACGCACGACGCCTGCGTCGCCTCGCCCATCGTGTGGCTGATGTCGAAGCATTCGATGCGCAGATGCGCGAGATCGTCGCACTCCATGCCGAGCGTGTCGGTCAGCGCGCGCGTGCGAGCCTGTTGCGAGCCCTGCTCGGAAAGCAGCCGGGCCAGCGCGAGCCGCGCATTCTGCTCGGCCATCGCGAGCCATGCGCGGCGCTGTCCTTGCGGCTGACGCAGCACGTTCACCTTGTGCCCCGCCTGCTCCGTGAGCACGTCGACGAGTTCGCGGCCCGGCGCGTGGCTGACCACCAGCACAGGCGGCACGCGATTGCCGAGGTAATGCTGCGCGATGAACGCTTCGAGCACTTCGGCTTCGATGCCGCCGGATGCGCGGCCTTTGCGGCGCTTCGAGGCGGCGGCCGCGCCGGCTTGCCCGGCGTCCTCGGCTTCCTCTGCGGCGATGTCGGGTTCTTCGTCTTCCGCGGGCATGTCCCGCGCGATCGCGAGCGCAAGCGCGTCGGCATCGCCGACGGCCGCCGCGCTGCCGACGCGCTCCTCGCCGTCCTCACCCGCGCCGCCATCGCGCGCGAGCAGGTCCGAAGCAGCGTCCCGCACCTCGCCGCCGTCCTCGCCGAGCCCGCCTTCGGCGGCGGTCAACGCGCTTTCCACGTGCGTGGGGAAATACGCCTTGTCGCCGAGGTGCCGGCCGCCGCGCACCATCGCGAGATTCACGCAGACGCGCCCGCCCAGCGCAACCACCGCGAGAATGTCGACGTCGCTGTCGCTGCCGACCTCGATCGCCTGCTGATGCAGCACCGTCGAGAGCGAACTCATCTGGTTGCGCACCGCCGCGGCCTGCTCGAACTTGAGCTCGCTCGCAAACGCATGCATCTTCTGCTCGAGCTCCTTCATCACCTCGCCCTGGCGGCCGAGCAGAAAGCGCGATGCGTTGGCGACGTCTCGCGCGTAATCCTCTTCGCTGATGTTCGCGACGCACGGCGCGGTGCAGCGGCCGATCTGATGCAGCAGACACGGCCGCGTGCGGTTGTTGAACACCGAGTCTTCACAGGTGCGCAACTGGAACACGCGCTGCAGGATCTGAATGCTTTCGCGCACTGCCCACGCGCTCGGAAACGGCCCGAAGTACTGGTTCTTGCGATCGACCGAGCCGCGGTAATACGCCATGCGCGGAAACTTGTGGCCGGTCAGCTTCAGATACGGATACGACTTGTCGTCGCGAAACAGGATGTTGTAACGCGGCGCGAGCGCCTTGATCATATTGTTTTCGAGCAGCAGCGCCTCGGCTTCGGAGCGCGTCACGGTCGTCTCGATGCGCGCGATGCGCGTGACCATCATCGCGATGCGCGGCGAGAGCTGCGTCTTCGTGAAATAGCTCGAAACGCGCTTCTTCAGATCGCGCGCCTTGCCGACGTAGAGCACCGCGCCGCTCGTGTCGTAATAACGGTAGACGCCGGGCAGATGCGGCAGCTGGGCGAGCACTTTTTTCGGCTCGAAGGCGTCGGGCGCCTCGTTTGCGTCGGTTGCTTCGGGTGCGGTCATGCAGGGTCTTGGATGGGGACGGTCTCGCGGAGCCTTGCGCCGCGTGCCGCGCCTTCGGGGAGCCGGGCGCGCGAATCGTCAACGAGGCTTTAGAATCGCCAGTTTAGAACATTCCTCGCGCGTCCGAGCCCCGCCGCGCGATGACGCGGCAGCGCCCGCCGCAGCCGTTCCGACCGCATCCACGACCCGAACCCGCGACCCAGACCGCCATGTCCAGTGTCCCGCCCGCTTCCGCATCGACCACCGCCTCGTCCACTGCCCCGTCCGCCGCGGCGGCCCCGCTCGCCTGCGACATCTTCTGCGCGGTGATCGACAATTTCGGCGACATCGGCGTGTGCTGGCGTCTTGCGCGTCAGCTTGCGAACGAGCATGGCTGGCAGGTGCGCCTGTTCGTCGACGATCTGCACGCGTTCCAGAAGCTGTGCCCACGGCTCGCACCCGAGCGCGCGCGGCAGACACTCGACGGGATCGTCATCGAGCACTGGCACGAGCCGGCTCACGCGGGCGAGACGCTCGACGTCGCCGATGTCGTGATCGAAGCGTTCGCCTGCGAACTGCCGCCCATCTATATCGCCGCCATGGCCGAACGCGTGCGCGCGCCGCTCTGGCTCAACCTCGAATATCTGAGTGCCGAGGACTGGGTCGCGGATTTCCATCTGCGTCCGTCGCCGCATCCGCGTTACGCGCTCAGCAAGACGTTCTTTTTCCCCGGACTCGGCCCCGGCACCGGCGGCGTGCTCAAGGAGCGCGATCTCGACGCGGCGCGCGCCGAGTTCGAGGGCTCGCCGGCCGCCCGCGCCGCGTGGTGGCTCGCGGCCACCGGCGAAGCGCCGCCGCCGGCTTCGGCCACCGTCGTCTCGCTGTTCGCGTACGAAAACCCGGCCGTCGACAGCCTGCTCGAACAATGGCGCGACAGCGTCACGCCCGTCGTGCTGCTGGTACCCGAAGGCCGTATTTCCGGCGCACTCGCGCGCTTTTTCGGACTGCCGTCGTTTGCCGCGGGCACGCACGCGACGCGTGGCAACCTCAGCGCCCATGCGCTCGCCTTCACCGAGCAAACCGGCTACGACGCGCTGCTGTGGGCGAGCGACGTCAACTTCGTGCGCGGCGAGGATTCGTTCGTGCGCGCCCAATGGGCCGCGAAACCGTTCATCTGGCACATCTACCCGCAAGCGGACGACGCGCATCTGCCGAAGCTCGACGCCGCGCTCGCCCACTACGCGCGCGCGCTGCCGGCCGACGCGCGCGCCGCGCTCGAACGCTTCTGGCACGCCTGGAACGGCGCGGGCCAGCCGGACTGGGCGCAGTTCCAGCGCCACTGCCCGACACTGAGACAGCGCGCCGCCGCGTGGGCGGACGAGCTCGCGCAGGTGGGCGATCTCGCCGGAAACCTGACATTGTTCGCAAAAACTCAGTTAAAATAAGCGGTTATCCAACGGCCGACGACGCAAGCGCGGCCCGATTCCAGCAACACGTTCCGGTCAGCCCGCCTGACCCATCCCTGTAGAACACCCGTCATGCGCCCCAACCTTCGGGTCGGACACGCGGCTGTCAAGAAAAGGGCGCAAAGGGAACGTATGCTGCGGGTCGGCGCCACTCGTGTACACGCCCGCACAGGGTAAAAATCAGGTAACGGACTGGCAGGATGGCGGACACCGGCGGCTGCGCGAAGCGGCCCGCCGCTCGCCCCCGCCACAGGCCGGCCCCGTTTCGTGCATGCGCTTGCCAGCCGCCGCTTCCCGCGGCGCGGCCGGCGATGGGCGAAACGCCGAAGCCGCTTGGCGCCTATGCCGTTGAGCAACAGTTAAGCTATTTATCTCGCACAGGACAGTTTTATGAAGACCGCACAGGAACTCCGCACCGGCAACGTCGTGATGATCGGCGCAGACGCCATGGTCGTGCAAAAGGCCGAGTACAACAAATCGGGCCGTAACGCCGCCGTCGTCAAGATGAAGTTCAAGAACCTGCTGACCGGCTCGGGCATGGAAACCGTGTACAAGGCCGACGACAAATTCGACGTCGTCGTGCTCGAGCGCAAGGAAGTGACGTACTCGTACTTCGCCGACCCGATGTACGTGTTCATGGACGCCGACTACAACCAGTACGAAGTCGAAGCCGAAATGATGGGCGACGCGCTGCACTACCTCGAAGACGGCATGGCTTGCGAAGTCGTGTTCTACAACGAGAAGGCAATCTCGGTCGAACTGCCGACCACGCTGGTTCGCGAAATCATCTACACGGAACCGGCTGTCAAGGGCGACACGTCGTCGGGCAAGGTGCTGAAGAACGCCAAGCTGAACACCGGTTTCGAACTGCAAGTGCCGCTCTTCTGCAACATCGGCGACAAGATCGAAATCGACACGCGTACCCACGAGTACCGCAGCCGCGCCTAAGCGTCCGAGCGGCTCTCCAGCGTCGGCACCCTGCCGGTCCGCCGCCAAAAAGCGCCCCAAGGGGCGCTTTTTCTTTTCTGGTTCGCCATGCAGAGTGAGGAAAACTTTACCGGGGGCGTTATTCAAAATTACCATTGCGACGTCCCGATTTCATCGCCGATTGCGAACAAACCGTTGATACATCTCGGAAAATTTCTTTGGCACGGTCCCTGCTTGATGGCAAGACAGGCTAGCTTGTTTTTCCAACCGGGAGACGCGCCGTGAACCGCGACATCGCCGCAGGCAGGTGGAAGCAGATAGTCGGCAAGGAAAAGGCCGCATCGTGCAGGTTGACGGACGACGAACCGGCCGGGGCCGAAGACTGCGCCGGCAGGCTCGCCGGCCTGATCCGGAAACGTCATGGCTGCCCCCGCGCGGAAGCGGAACTCGCAGTGCGCCGGTTTTTCGCCAACAACCGGGATTTCTGACAGGATGAGTGAAGGAACTACAAACCCGGCCCGCGCGGTGCGCAAGCGGCGCAGCCCGGGCCCCGTTCCCGAAGCCCAAGGACCAGCATGACCTGTCATCGAGCCCGCCAGAGCCTTCGGAGCCCGCGATGCGCGTCATCGCAGCCTTAGCGGCGCGCCAGGCATTTCATCCATTCAAAAAATTGCGCTCGCCATGCCACACGCACTGATTGTTGAAGACGATCCCAATAGCCTGTCCGGTCTGTCCGCGATTCTTGCGGCCGACGGTTTCTCCGTCGACACCGCGACCACGCTCGCCGAAGCCCGGGCGGCATTGACGCGCTTCATCCCCGACGTCGTGCTGGTCGACCTGAACCTGCCGGACGGCAGCGGCCTCGATCTGCTGCAGCATCTGCCCGCGCACCCACCGGGCGGCGCGTTGCCGGTGATCGTGATGACCGGCAACGCGACGGTCGAGAGCGCGATCGAGGGCTTGCGGCACGGTATCTGGGACTATCTGCTGAAGCCGGTCAACATCCCGCGCCTGCGCAGCCTGCTCGCGCGCGTCCCGCGTCCCTACGAGCTGACCGAGGAAGTGCAGACGCTGCGCGCGTCGCTGCGCCAGCTTGGCCGGTTCGGCTCGATGCTCGGGCGCAGCGGCACGATCCAGCACGTCTACGACACGATCGAACATCTCGCGCCGACCGAAGCCGCCGCGCTGATCTCCGGCGAAGCAGGCACCGGCAAGCAGATCGCCGCGCGCACGCTGCACGACATGAGCCGGCGCCGCAAGGGGCCGTTCGTCACCTTCGACTGCCGCGGCGCGGCGGCCGGCACCGCGACCCGTTCGCTCGACAGCCTGCTGTTCGGCGACGAACGCGGCGCGTTCGGCGGCGCCGAGCAGCGCGAGGTAGGCCTCTTCGAGCAGGCGAGCGGCGGCACGCTGTTGATCAATGAAATCTCCGAGTTGCCGCGCGCCCAGCAGGAGGCGCTGCTGCGCGCGCTCGATTCGCAAATGTTCATGCGGGTGGGCGGCACCAATCAGGTCGCGACCGATTTCCGCCTGATCGCGTCGACGCGCAAGCCGCCACGCGCGGCCGTCGCGGACGGCAGCCTGCACCCGGACCTCGCGTTGCGTCTCGAAGCCGCCTCGGTGCTGCTGCCGCCGCTGCGCGAACGCGGCGACGATCCGGTGCTGATCGCGCAAGCGATCATCGACGAGATGAATCTGGAAGCCGCGGCACGCGGCACCGCCGAAGTCGCGAAGCAGGCGGCGCCGGGCTTCCTGCGCGAATGTCTCGCCCACGACTGGCCCGGCAACGTGCGCGAGTTGCAGGATCGCGTGCGGCGCGCGTATCAGGCGTCGGGCGACGTGCTCGAATCGTTGCGCGCCGACGAAGCCGTCACCGCGGACGGCCGCGATCTGAACGGTAGCCGCGTGCAGGTGACCGTCGGCACCCCGCTCGCGGACGTCGAGGAAATGCTGATTCGCGCGACGCTCGACGCGGTGGGCGGCACGCGGCATCGCGCGGCGTCGCTGCTCGGGATCAGCCCGAAGACGCTGTACAACAAGCTGCAGCGGATGCGCTTGAACTGAGTCGACGGCACTTCGATGCCTCGATCGCCGAAGCATCGAAGCACGCATAAAAAAATGGCGCCTTGATTCGTTCCAAGGCGCCATTTTTTCGGCGGATTTTTTGCGACCCGGGTTTTTCGTAGCGTTATGCGCAGGCTTGATTCGCGAGGTTGGCGGCTCCGCTCAAACGCTCGCAAAAAAACGCCGCGCCCAAAAGCTCAGGCAAAAAATCACTCAAATGCACCGCGCAGCAACGCCTGCGCTTCGACATACCGCGGCTCGTCCATCAGCTTGCTCCACTTGAGCGCCTTGCCGCGCGGCTGCATGCGCTTCAGACGCCGCTGCGATTCCTTCGACGGCTTGAAGCGCAGCGCGTCGAGCACCTTCTCCGCTTCGTGCGGCTGATTGCAGATCAGCACCATGTCGCAGCCGGCCTCGAGCGCGGCGCGCGCGCCCTCGGTCAGCGTGCCGCCCTGGCGCGCCGCTTCCATCGACAGATCGTCGCTGAATATCGCGCCGTCGAAACGCAGCTTCTTGCGCAGGATGTCCTGCAGCCAGACGCGCGAAAAGCCGGCCGGCTTCGCATCGACCTTCGGATAAACGACGTGCGCGGGCAACACCGCCCCGAGCGACAGGCCGAGCCAGTCGTACGGCGCCACGTCGTCGCGCAGGATCTCTTCCAGCGAGCGCTCGTCGACCGGCATGGCAACGTGCGAGTCCGCCTGCGCGAAGCCGTGCCCCGGAAAGTGCTTGCCGCAATTGCTCATGCCGGCAAGCGCGAGACCGTGATTGAGGCTCTTCGCGAGCATCGCCACGACACGCGGATCGCGATGGAACGCGCGATCGCCGATCACCTGCGAGTGTCCGTAATCGAGGTCGAGCACCGGCGTGAAGCTCATATCGATGCCGCACGCGCGCAACTCCGCGGCGAGGATATAGCCGACCGCGGTCGCCACCTTGGTCGCCTGCAGCACATCGCGGTCCCACAGCGCGCCGAGCGTGCCCATCGACGGCAGCACCGTGAAGCCGTCGGTGCGAAAACGCTGCACGCGGCCGCCTTCGTGATCGACGGCGATCAGCAGATCCTCGCGGACCGCGCGGATCGCCTCGGTCAGCGCGACCAGTTGTGCGCGGCGCTCGTAGTGGCGCGCGAACAGGATCACGCCGCCCGTCATCGGGTGAGCGAGGCGGCGTCGGTCATCGTGGTTCAGCGTTTTGCCGACCACGTCGAGCATCACCGGTCCGGGAATGGTTTTCATCGAGTTCCGCCGGAAAAAGGGCTGTGGGAATCTAAGGCGAAGACAAACGCGGTTCGTCCGGGCCGCGTTCGAGGTCGTGCGTTATTCGGTGGCCGATTGAGCCGATTGGGCCACCGCCTGAACCGCGGCTTGCGCCGCCGATTGCACGGACTGCCCGGCCGAAGCGCGCGCCCCGGCCGCCTGCTCCGTCTCGGCGATCACGAACGACACCGCGTAGTCGCGCTCGTCGCTGATCGTCACGCGTGCGGTAATGCCGCGCGCGTCGAGCCAGTCGGCCAGTTCGCCGGAGGCGACCACCATCGGTTCGCCGCTCGGTTTGTTCAGCGTTTGCAGCGCGCGCCAGCTCATCGGCCAGTGCATGCCGAGGCCGATCGCCTTCGAGAACGCCTCTTTCGCCGAGAAGCGCGTCGCGAGAAACGCGAGGCCGCGCGCCGCCGAGCGGGCCTCACGCGCGCGATAGACGCGCAGTTCGTCGGGGCCGAGCACCTTCTCCGCGAAACGGCCGTTGGTGCGCGTCATCACCGCGGCCACGCGGCTCACCTGCACGATGTCGGTGCCGATGCCATAGATCGCCATGTGCGCGTCCGTCCGGGTTATCCGCGTGCACCGAGACGCGCGGCGACCATGATCGCCTTCATCTCGCGCACCGCATTGTCCCAGCCCGCGAAGATCGCGTGCGCGACGATCGCATGGCCGATATTGAGTTCGACGATGCCGTCGATCGCCGCGATCTGCTGCACGTTCGTGTAGTGCAGACCGTGGCCCGCATTGACCTTGAGGCCGAGCGTCGCACCGAATTCGACCGTGCGCACGATGCGCTCGTATTCGCGTTGCTGTTCGGCGGGGTCGTGCGCTTCGGCGTAACGGCCCGTGTGCAGTTCGATCACCGGCGCGCCGGCTTCGTGCGCGGCGCGAATCTGCGTCTCATCCGGATCGATAAAGAGCGACACGCGCGAGTTCGCGTCCGCCAGTTGCTTGCAGGCGGCACGCACCGCCTCGAACTGGCCCGCGACATCGAGGCCGCCTTCGGTCGTCAGTTCTTCGCGCTTTTCCGGCACGAGGCAGACGTCGTGCGGCTGCACTTCGCACGCGATGTCGAGCATCTCCTGCGTGACCGCGCATTCGAGGTTCATACGCGTATTCAGGAGCGGGCGCAGCTTGCGCACGTCGGCGTCGACGATATGGCGGCGATCCTCGCGCAGATGCAGCGTAATCGCATCGGCGCCGGCCTCTTCGGCCATCAGCGCCGCGCGGATCGGATCGGGATAGGACGTGCCGCGCGCATTGCGCAGCGTGGCGACGTGATCGATGTTCACGCCGAGATCGATGACGGTCGGCGAAGTGAGAAAGAAGCTCATAGGTTCTGCAGGTCGATCAGGATCTGGCGCGTCGCCAGCGGCGTACCGCCCAGATAGGTGTTGAGCAGGAAGCGCATCAGCGTTTTGCTTTGCGCCACGGTCTGCGCTCGATGGTAATCGTCCTGTTCCATATCGAGCAAGGTTTGCCCCGCGATCACCGGCCACTGCGCGGGCCATTCGTCCGACGCTTCGCGCACGCCGCGCTCGGGATCGAACACGTAGCGGCCCTCGGCAAGCACCGCCTTGCGCGTGACGGTGCGATCGAGCGCCATCGCGTAGCCGGTTTCGCGCAGTAGCACCCGCTCGAACGAACGCAGCACCTGCACGGGCGGCTCGTCGTGCGCGAGGCGTGTCAGCGTGACGACGTAGTGGTGAAACAGTTGCGGATGCGGGTCTTCGCGCGCACAGAAGCGCACCAGCAGCTCGTTGACGTAGAAGCCGCACAGCAGCGCGTCGCCGGCCAGCGGCAGCATGCCGCCGACCCATTCGGCGCCGGTCAGCGTGCGCACTTCGGATTTGCCCGACCACGCGAGCGAAAGCGGCTGGAACGTTTGCAGCACGCCGCGCAGTGCGGAGTGCGGGCGCTTCGCGCCCTTCGCGACGAGCGCGAGACGGCCGTGATCGCGCGACAGCACGTCGACGATCAGACTCGTTTCGCGATACGGATAGCTATGCAGCACGAAAGCCGGTTGCTCCGCGATCCGGTATTCGGACGCGGAGGTGCGCGGCGCGCGGCGGGCCGGCGCTTTGCGCGCTTCGGCGCGCGGCTCGCCGTCCCCGGCAGACGCGCTTCTGGCCCTGGCCGGGGATTTTCTCGTGCTACGCGCGGACCGCGACGGCTCGTGCTCCGGATCGTCCGCCGCCGCGTCGGAATTCAGCGTCGCCGACGCGTCATTCGTACCCATACGCACGAAGCCCGGCTTCGTTGTCGGCCCAGCCGCTCTTCACCTTGACGAAGGTTTCGAGGTAGATCGGCCCGTCGAACAGCTTCTCCATGTCGAGCCGCGCTTCGGTGCTGATCTGTTTGAGCTTCGCGCCCTTCTGGCCGATGATCATCGCCTTGTGCATGTCGCGCTCCACGAGAATGGTCGCGAAGATGCGGCGCAGGCGCCCCTCGGTTTCGAACTTGTCGATCAGCACCGTGCTCGTGTACGGCAACTCGTCGCCGGTCCAGCGGAACACCTTTTCGCGCAGGATTTCGGCGGCGAGAAAACGCTCGCTGCGATCGGTCAGATCGTCCTCGCCGTAGATCGGCTCGCCTTCGGGCAGAAACGGCTTGACCGTCGCCATCAAACGCTTGATGTCGTCGGTATTTTTCGCCGACAGCGGCACGATCTCGTTGAATTCGCGCAGCGCGCTCATCTGCTGCATGAACGGGAACAGCGTGTTCTTGTCCGACACGCGATCGAGCTTGTTCGCGATCAGCAGCGTCGGCACCTTCGCCGGGATCAGGTCGAGCACCTTCTGATCGTCGGGGCCGAAGCGGCCCGCTTCGATCACGAACAGGATCGCGTCGACCGAGGTCAGCGTCGAGGTGACCGCGCGATTGAGCGAGCGATTCAGCGCGCCGCTGTGTTTGGTCTGGAAACCGGGCGTATCGACGAAGATGTACTGCGCGTCTTCGATCGTGTTGATGCCGGTAATACGATGGCGTGTGGTCTGCGCCTTGCGCGACGTGATGCTGACTTTCTGACCGACCAGCGCGTTCATCAGCGTGGACTTGCCGACGTTCGGGCGGCCGACGATCGCGACCATGCCGCAGCGAAAACCAGTGGGAGCGGGAGTGTTCATATTCGGACTACGGCAGGTTCGGTTCGGCGCACGGCAAGCACGCGCCGATGGCAATCAATGGCCCGCATCGGCGACGCGCGTTTGCACCGCGCCGGCAACGCCGGGTTCGTGTTCGGCAGGCGCCGGCGCAACCGCGGCGGCCGGCACTTGTGCTTGCGCCGCAGTGGCGCCCGGTGCAGCTTCGCGGTTGCGCTGACGCTCTGCGCCGCGGGCTTGCGCGGCTTCGGATCGGGTGTCGGAGGCGTGGTTCGCCACGGGTTTGTCCGCGGGCGGTTCGGCTTTGTCGACCGGCTTGTCGGTGGCTTTCTCGCCGGCGCGATCGCTCATGTGAGCGGCCGGCTTGTCGGCTTTCTCCGCCTTTTCCGTGCGCTCGGCCTTCTCCTGTGCGCTGTATTCGACGTGGGCGGCGCGGATCATCGCAAGCGGCGCACCCGCGGCTACCGGCGCGCCGCGCTCGGCAACCGGTTTTTCCGCGATGGTTTTTTCCGCCGAGGTTTCCGCCGTCACCGCCACACGCAGTGTGCTGCGCTCGGCCTTACGATCCGGCGTGCGCAAATCGAGGGCAGCCTGAACGCCGGTCACGCCGGGCACGATCTCCAGTTCGGCGTTTTTCGCCGCGCGAGCGCCCTTCGAGCGCTTCGGCTTCGCAACGACAGCGGGCGCCGCCGCCATCACTTCGTCGAGCGCCTTCTTGGCGGCCGCCTGCTCCGCCGCGCGCCGGCTCGCGCCCGAGCCGGACACCTTCACGTCCAGCTTCGGCACCGTGCATTCGACTTCGAACTGCTGATTGTGCGCCGCACCATGAGTAGCGACGACCGTGTAGGTCGGCAACGCGATCTTGTGGCCTTGCAGATACTCCTGCAGCAGCGTCTTCGCGTCCTTGCCGAGTGTGCGCGGGTCGATATGGTCGAGAATCGGCACGTAAAGGCGCTTGATGACCGTCTGCGCGGCCTCGAAGCCGCCGTCGAGGAATATCGCGCCAAGCACGGCTTCGAGCGTATCCGCGAGAATCGACGGCCGGCGGAAGCCGCCGCTGCGCAGTTCGCCCTCGCCGAGCCGCAGGCCTTCGGAAATATTGAGTGCCTGAGCAATCTCGTAAAGCGATTGCTGCTTCACGAGATTTGCGCGCACACGCGACAGATCGCCTTCGTCGAGGCGGCCGAAACGTTGGAACAAAAGCGCAGCCACCGCGCAATTCAGAACGGAGTCGCCGAGAAATTCGAGCCGTTCGTTATGCGTGGCACTGTGACTGCGGTGTGTTAAAGCCTGGCGCAGTAATTCCGCATTGCGAAATTCGTAGCGCAAACGGCTTTCCAACGGAGATAGGGGCATGAGCAGAGTATAACGCGGGCGCCGGACCCGGCGGAAACGCGGAGCGCCTGCGGAAAAAGCGTGGTGAAGCGACGTTACCGCGAATTCTTAAAGTAGCGTGAGAACACGCCGCGACCGATATAACCGAGTTACCTGTTATCGGCGCGGCGTGTGATACGAGCGACGCTGCGAACTCAATGGAATGAGCCGATGCGCCGCAGATCGCTGAAGTTCATCCAGATGAAAAATGCGCGGCCGACGATATTCTTTTCAGGCGCAAAACCCCAGTAGCGGCTGTCCGCGCTGTTGTCCCGGTTGTCGCCCATCATGAAGTAATTGCCCGGCGGCACCTTGCAGATCACGCCGCGTTCGTTATACGTGCAGTTGTCGCGATACGGATAATCTTCGGCGCCGACGATGAACGGCGGCACGGCCGGGTTATTCAGAATCGCATTCTTGCGGCCATCGATATTTTCTTCGAACTGCTTCGCGTAACCGAGGCGCTCTTCGTCGAGATAATCGGGCAGCGGCGTTTCCGGAACCGGCTTGCCGTTGATCGTGAGCTGCTTGTCCTGATAGGCGATCACGTCACCGGGCAGGCCGATCACGCGCTTGATGTAGTCGACCGATTCGTCCTTCGGATAGCGGAACACCACCACGTCGCCACGCGAAACCGGACTGCCCTGCGTGATCTGCGTATTGGTAATCGGCAGACGCAGGCCGTATTCGAATTTATTGACGAGGATAAAGTCGCCCACGAGCAGCGTCGGCACCATCGAACCCGACGGAATCTTGAACGGTTCGACGACGAACGAGCGCACCACGAACACGACCAGAATCACCGGAAAGAAGCTCGCCGTGTATTCGAGCCACCACGGCTGACGCAGCTTGTCGTCGCGCAGACGCGCGCGCGTTTGCGCGGCGTTTTCATCGGCGAAACGCTCACCGATGCGTGCCTGTTGACGATCGAATTCGGCAACCGCCGCTTCCGCGTCGCGGCGCCGTTTCGGCAGGAAAACCAGTTTGTCAGCGACCCATGCGATACCCGTCAAAACAACGAGCACAAAAAGAATCAGCGCAAAATTCATAGGGTTCCGTTACTTAGCTTATTTGTCTTCGACACGCAGAATCGCGAGAAAAGCCTCTTGTGGAATCTCGACCGAGCCCACCTGCTTCATTCGCTTCTTACCCGCCTTCTGCTTTTCGAGCAGCTTCTTCTTACGTGTGATGTCGCCGCCGTAGCATTTTGCCAGCACGTTCTTACGCAACGCTTTAATATTTTCGCGCGCGATGATGTTCGAACCGATGGTGGCCTGCACCGCCACGTCGTACATCTGACGCGGAATCAGCTCGCGCATTTTCGCCGCCACTTCGCGGCCGCGGTACTGGCTTTGCGAGCGGTGCACGATGACCGACAGCGCGTCGACCTTGTCGCCGTTGATCAGCATGTCGACCTTCACGACGTCGGACGCGCGGTATTCCTTGAACTCGTAGTCCATCGACGCATAGCCGCGCGAAATCGACTTCAGGCGATCGAAGAAATCGAGCACGACTTCACCCATCGGGATTTCATACGTGAGCTGAACCTGACGGCCGTGGTACTGCATGTTGATCTGGTTGCCGCGCTTTTGCGTACACAGCGTGATCACCGCGCCGACATAGTCCTGCGGCATATACAGGTTCACGGTGACGATCGGCTCGCGCACCTCCTCGATCTTCGACGGCTCCGGCATCTTGGCCGGATTCTCAACCATGAGGGTCGTGCCGTCGCGCTGCAGGACTTCGTAGACCACGGTCGGCGCCGTCGTGATCAGGTCCATGTCGAACTCGCGTTCGAGACGTTCCTGCACGATCTCCATATGCAGCAGACCGAGGAAGCCGCAGCGGAAGCCGAAACCGAGCGCCTGCGAGACTTCCGGCTCATACTGCAGCGACGCGTCGTTGAGCTTCAGCTTTTCGAGCGAATCGCGCAGCGCGTCGTACTGGTTCGCTTCGACCGGATAGAGACCGGCAAACACCTGCGGCTTCACTTCCTTGAAGCCCGGCAGCGGCTCGAGAGCCGGCTGGCCCACGAGCGTTACCGTGTCGCCAACCTTCGCCGCCGCGAGTTCCTTGATGCCGGCGATGATGAAGCCCACCTGCCCCGCCGACAGTGATTCGAGATTCTTCGACTTCGGCGTGAACACGCCGATATGTTCGACCGGATACTGCGCACCGGTCGCCATCAAACGGATCTTGTCCTTCGGACGCAGCGTGCCGTTGACGATGCGCACGAGCATCACGACGCCGACGTAGTTGTCGAACCACGAGTCGATGATGAGCGCCTGCAGCGGCGCGTCCGGATCGCCCTTCGGCGCCGGCACTTTCGCAATCAGCGCTTCGAGCACGTCTTCGACGCCAAGGCCGGTCTTCGCGCTGCAATGCGTCGCGTCGGTTGCGTCGATGCCGATCACGTCCTCGATTTCGGCAATCGCGTTTTCGGGGTTCGCCGCCGGCAGATCGATCTTGTTCAGCACCGGAACCACTTCGACGCCGAGTTCGATGGCCGTGTAGCAGTTGGCGACGGTTTGCGCTTCCACGCCCTGGCTTGCGTCGACGACGAGCAGCGCACCTTCGCATGCGGACAGCGAGCGGCTGACTTCGTACGAGAAGTCGACGTGCCCCGGCGTGTCGATCATGTTCAGGTTGTAGACCTGCCCGTCGCGGGCGCGATACGTCAATGCGGCGGTTTGCGCCTTGATGGTGATGCCGCGTTCGCGCTCGAGGTCCATCGAGTCGAGCACCTGGGCTTCCATCTCGCGGTCGGACAGGCCGCCGCAAATCTGGATGATGCGATCGGCGAGCGTCGACTTGCCATGGTCGATGTGCGCAATGATCGAAAAGTTACGAATATGATCCATTCAGTGCCGATCAAGCGAAAAGGCGCGCCCGGACAATAGCGGAGCACGCCTTGTAAGTAGGTGAAAACCTATCTATTTTAGCCGAAAAGGCCGCCGGCCGGCGCATCTTGCAAAGGCCAGGCCTAAAGACGGCGCAGAAGATGCGAGAAATTCGATGTAGACGGCATCAATGGCGCATACGGGCAGCGGGCCGCGAATGCCGGCTCATGACGCCAGCGTTGCATGCGCTGCCAACGCCGCTCGCACCCGGACTTCGTCGAAATGGTAGTGACATAGCTCGACACCGTCGCAAACCAGAACCGGCACCCGTTCGTTGTAACGCGCTTCGAGCAGCGGATCGGTGTCGACGTCGATCACTGTTACTTGCGCGCCGAACTCGGCCAGCAAAGGTTCGAGCGCGGCGCGCATGTCCTCGCAAAGATGGCACCACACGCGCCCGTAGAGCGTGAGCGATGCCACTTTCGTCATTTCTGCGCGCGCGGACGGATCGGCACGAACTGCGTGTTCTCACCGCGACGGACCAGCAGCGCCACCATCTTCTGCGGATCGAGATGCGCGGTCACGTCGTCGAACTGCTTCGCGCTCGTGATGTCCGTATCGCCCACCCGCAGAACGATATCGCCCTTTTGCAGCCCGACGCGCACGGCCGGGCCGTCCACTGCGTCGATCTGCACGCCGTTGTGAATCTTCAGCTCCTTCTGCTGATCGGCGGGAATGTCGCTGACGGCGATACCGAGCGCATTCGTCGCGCGCTGCTTCGGCGCCTTCGGCTGCTTCTGGTCCGCCTTCGCAACCTTGTCCGGCTGCATTTCGGCAATCGTGACCGGCAGTTCGCGCGTTTGGCCCTTGCGCCAGATCGTGATCGTCGCCTTCGTGCCCGGCTTCGTATCGCCGACCATACGCGGCAAATCCGTTGCGGTATCGACCGAATGGCCGTTGAACTTCAGGATGATGTCGCCCGGCTGCACGCCGGCCTTGTCTGCGGGGCCGCCCGGCTCGACGCTGCTGACGAGGGCACCCTGCGCTTTCGGCAGACCGAGCGAATCGGCCACGTCTTTCGTGACTTCGCCGATTGCCACCGCGATGCGGCCGCGCACGACCTTGCCCGAACTCTTCAGCTGATCGGCCACGCGCATCGCTTCGTCGATCGGAATCGCGAACGAAATGCCCATGAAACCGCCGGTACGACTGTAGATCTGCGAGTTGATGCCGATCACTTCGCCCTGCATGTTGATCAGCGGACCGCCCGAGTTGCCCGGATTGACGGCCACGTCGGTCTGGATAAACGGCAGATAGTCGCCGGTGTCGCGCCCCTTCGCGCTGACGATGCCGGCCGTCACCGTGTTCTCGAGCCCGAACGGCGAGCCGATCGCCACGACCCATTCGCCGACGCGCACCTTGTTCGAATCGCCGATGGTGATGGTCGGCAGGTTCGACGCGTTGATCTTCACGACCGCGACGTCCGTGCGGTCGTCCACGCCGATCAGCTTGGCCTTGAATTCGCGCTTGTCGGTCAGCGTGACGTAGATCGTGTCGGCGTCGTCGACGACGTGCGCATTGGTCATCACGTAGCCATCCGCCGACAGGATGAAGCCCGAGCCCACCCCGCTGTTCTGCTCGGGATCGTTGCTGTCCGGTGCATCCTGGCTGCCACCATTTCCGCCGCTGCTGCCACCGCCGCTGCCGCCGTTATCGCCTCCGTGCGGAGAACCCGGCGATTGCGGCGACTGGGGCAACGGAATGCCGAAGAAGCGACGGAAGAATTCGGACATGTCGCCGTCGTCCATACCCGGCGGCAGGCCACCGCGGGACGCGCCGTTCGACACGCGCGTCGTCGTGCGAATGTTGACGACCGCCGGGCCGACCTTGTCGACGAGATCGGTGAAGTCAGGCAGGTTGGCAGCGGGAGCCGCCGACGCCATATGCGGTACGAGCGGCAAACAAGCCGCCACCACGACGGCCGCGAGGAATTTGCGCACCGAGAAAATCGTCATATCGTAGCAAGCCGAGGGATTTCAGGATTCGGAAGGATTACTTCGGAGCTTTGTATTCTATGGCAGACGCAAATTGCTGCAATGTGGTTTGGGGCACTTCACCCAGCAGGGTAATCCAGAAGTTGCCCTGGCGCTTGACCAGTACGTGCGTGGCGCCGCTATTGCCCGTGCCTTCCTTGCGCGAATTGTTCTCGACCGGCTCGACGAATACCGAAATGGCCGCGAGGCCATCGGAAAACACCGCCTGATCCACCGGAATGGGCGGCTGCCCCGCCTCGCGCGACGCCATCGGACGGCGCAACTGGCGGATCATGTGGAAACCCGGCACCGACGGCGTGATCTGCCAGCCTTGCGCGGCCATGTCGACCGGCTCGACCGGCGGCCGCACCACGGTCCACCCGGCCAGATTGCGAATGCCGTTGACGATGCCCGCCTTGTCGACCGGCACGCCGATACGGACCTGGGAAAACGATAGCTGTTCAAGCACCTGGCCGCTCGGGTCGAGCGTCTGCGCACGCAGCAGCAGGCCGGTCTTCCTGTCGGCCCAGAGCTTGTACGCAAAGCGGTATGCGTCCTTCGGATCGAGTTCCATCACGAGGCTGTCGACACCCGCGACACGGTCGTCGACGAGCATCTTCGGCTCGTAGACGGACAGCACCTGCTCGCCGTCCACCGTCAGCAGCGCCGGAAACGAATCCCGGTTCTGGCGCTTTTCGACGACGACGAGATGTCGCTCCGGCACGAACGTGAACATATCGTCGTTGTGGCGGAGCATCTTGCGGGGCTTGCCATCGAGGCTTTCGAGCTGCTCGAATTCGCCGTCCGCATGCGTCGAATAATGCGCGATGCGCGACGTCTGCACGAAATTGCCGCGCTGGTAGACGAACGCGCCCTCGTAGTTCTGCTGCTGGGCGGCCTGATGGATGCGATCGAGCAGTTCCGCGGCCGAGCGGCGGGCGGCGGCCGGATCGTCTTGTGCGAAGACCCGCGGTGTAGCGGACAACAACACGGCTGCACAGAACAGGAATGCCGGCAACCGCCCCCAGATAGTCGTTTTATTGAACCGCAAAGTCTGCATCAAGCTATTGGCCCTGCGTGGAGACTGAAGCAGCGCGAATGACCGGCATCGAACCCGCCATGACCGGTTGTTGCGCAAACTGCTGGTGGGCTTCGAGGTATTGATCGAGGCTGGCGTCGCGAATGATGTTGGCGTCTTGCGACGACGGCACCGAGACCATGGCGACACGTTGCACCGCGTCGCCATGCGGCTGAAGCGAAGCGACCTGTGCCCCCGGACCGCCCGGCACGCCCTGCAATTGCGGCACGACGATCCACGTCAGTGTGGCGGCTGCCGCGGCAACCGCGAAGGCCGGCACGACGCGGCGGCGCAACCCGAGCAGACGGCGCGCGACAGGCACCGCGGCCGGCGCGAGCACATGCGGCTCGCTGTCGAGACGCGCGGCGAAACCGCTCAGAAATGCGCTGCTCCTTGCGGGACTGATCGCCAGATCGTCGGAACGCAGCGCGTCGCCGATCAGGTGATAGCTCGACCAGGCGGCATGATCGTCGCCGTCCAGCGCGGAAAGAAACTTGTCCAGATTCAGATGCCCTTCGTCGAACAGTTCACCGTCGACAAAAGCGGACAGACGCTCGCCGCGCGAATCTGCTTGCGATTGCATCGAGACCGACCCCATGATGCTCCCCATCTTACAAATACCCCGTAGTGACACCACTAATCCAGATATTGCACCCGTGCCCCGCTCGACCACTGGACGCCTAGGCGTTTACCAGCGCTTGCCTTCGGGTGTGTCAAGCAACGGGCGCAATTTTGCCGCAATGGCTTCGCGAGCGCGGAAAATTCGTGATCTGACAGTGCCGATCGGGCAACCCATCATCTCCGCGATTTCCTCGTAACTCAAACCCTCAATTTCCCGAAGAGTAATGGCAGTGCGCAGTTCTTCCGGCAAAACCGCCATCGCAGCATTGACCGTCTCGGCGATCTGCTTGCTCATCAACATCGACTCGGGCGTGTTGATATCCCTTAGTTGGTCGGCGTCCGAGAAAGTTTCAGCTTCTTCAGCATCCGCTTCGGTCGAGGTCGGCGCCCGCCGGCCCTGGGTGGCAAGGTAGTTCTTCGCGGTGTTGACCGCAATCCGGTACAACCACGTATAAAACGCCGATTCGCCGCGAAACTGCGGCAGCGCGCGATACGCCTTGATAAAGGCGTCCTGCGCGACGTCCTCGACTTCGGCGGGGTCCCGCACGAGGCGCGAGATCAGCCGGAGAATCTTGCGGTGGTATTTGGAGACCAGAAGCTCGAACGCGGCCTTGTCGCCCTTCTGGACGCGCTCGACCAGCACCTGATCAATTTCTTTTTCGCTCACCTGATAAATCCGTTAACTATAGGGCGCATGGCGGGGCACCATTGTAGCGTCCCCCTCATTGGGGCACGTTACTCCGGTAACAGCGGTTACAGTCGTTACAGTCAGGCGCCGGCCGCACGTCGGCCGAGCACGGAAAGTTCCCGGAAGACGGCGGCCGGAAACGCGTCGGCCACGAGCAGCAAGGTACGTGTGCGCCCCCTTGGGCGACGATGCGCGCGGTCACGCGAATGAACTTCTTCGGGTTCGAGCACGAGAACCAGCAGCCGGCTGCTCCACTGCGCGCAGCCAGCCACCCTCCCTTGGGCGAGCAGCGTGCCCGCTGCGTCCCAGGCGGATAGATCATCCCGTCCGATCTGCAGCACAGCCGGCTGCGCCCGCTCATGCCTTGCCGCGCAAAGCGCCAGCAGCGCCCCCACGGCAAACGTCAACGGAACGGCTCGCCATGCACCCCATTGCGATGCGAGACAGGTATGGACGGCCAACGTCGCAATCAGCACGAAAGCCCCCAGCGCGGCGCGCATGGCAAACGAGCCACGCAGCGCGATGCGCTGCGTGGCTCTGCCCAACCTTGCTGCTTCCGGAGAAAGCGCCGGCAAGGCCGGCGTCGTGGACTGGTGCGTCACCCGCGATCAGGCGCGCTTGAAAACCAGCGTGCCGTTCGTGCCGCCGAACCCGAACGAGTTCTTCAGCGCGACGTCGATCTTCATTTCCCGCGCCGTGTTCGCGCAGTAATCGAGATCGCAGGCCGGGTCCTGATTGAAGATGTTGATAGTCGGAGGCGACACCTGGTGATGCACGGCCAGCACCGTGAACACCGATTCCAGACCGCCGGCGCCGCCCAGCAGGTGACCCGTCATCGACTTGGTCGAGTTCACGACGATGTCTTTGGCGTGATCGCCGAATGCGCGCTTGATGCCGGTCGTTTCTGCGAGGTCGCCAAGCGGCGTGGACGTGCCGTGCGCATTCAGGTAGCTCACCTGATCGGTGTTGATGCCCGCGTTCTTCAGCGCGGCCAGCATGCAGCGGCGCGCACCGTCGCCGTCTTCGAGCGGCGCGGTCATGTGATAGGCGTCGCCGCTCATGCCGTAGCCACTGATTTCGGCGTAGATCTTCGCGCCGCGCGCCTTCGCGTGCTCGTACTCTTCGAGCACCATCACGCCCGCGCCTTCGCCGAGCACGAAGCCGTCGCGGTCCTTGTCCCACGGACGGCTCGCGGTCGACGGATCGTCATTGCGTTGCGACAGCGCGCGCGCCGCCGCAAAGCCGCCGATACCGAGCGGCGACACGGTCGATTCCGCGCCGCCCGCGATCATCACGTCGGCGTCGCCGTATTCGATCAGGCGCGAAGCCTCGCCGATGCAGTGCAGACCCGTCGTACACGCGGTAACGATCGAGAGATTAGGCCCCTTGATGCCGAACTTGATCGACAGATGGCCGGAGATCATGTTGATGATCGAGGCCGGCACGAAGAACGGCGAAATGCGGCGCGGACCGCGATTGAGCAGTTCGGTTTGCGTGATCTCGATCATCGGCAGACCGCCGATGCCCGAACCGACCACGACGCCGATGCGCTCCGAATTCTCTTCAGTGACTTCGAGGCCGCTGTCGCGCATCGCCTGGATGCCGGCGGCCACACCGTAATGGATGAACGTATCCATGTGACGCGCTTCCTTACCGGGGATGTAGTCCTCGATATTGAAGCCCTTCACCTCGCCGGCGAAACGAGTCGAAAAGTTCGACGCATCGAACTTCGTGATATTGGCAATGCCCGACTTGCCGGCGACCAGATTGGCCCAGCCATCGGCAACATTATTGCCAACAGGCGAAATCAGCCCCAGGCCTGTAACGACAACACGACGGCGGCTCACGGTAACCCCTTTTTCATAGATGACAAAAGCAAAAGCCACAGCGGCCACAGGAATTCGCCCTGTGAGCCCTGTGGCTGTTTAAGTCGGCAATCGCGCGGAAAAATGCGCTGTCAACATCGCGGCTCCCTGCATGGCAAACGGCATACCCGAGGACACGCCAGAACGCGCCAGCCCCGCTGGCACCTGCAAGCGGCGCGGCAGGGCGTCATACGCCGCCAATGCAGAAACGCGGGCGCGAATGACCTTAGGCCTTGACGTTCGCGCGAGCGTAGTCGATCGCTTGCTGAACGGTAGTGATCTTCTCGGCTTCTTCATCCGGAATTTCCATACCGAATTCGTCTTCGAGGGCCATCACGAGCTCGACGGTGTCGAGCGAGTCGGCGCCGAGGTCGTTCACGAACGACGCTTCGTTCTTGATTTCCGCTTCCGCAACACCCAGTTGTTCCGCGACGATCTTCTTGACGCGCTGTTCGATATTGTCCATTACCCCTCCAAGGGAAAAGAAGTTCAAAAATACAGGTGCGCGCATTTTATCAGGTTTGACCCGGCAAAAAAGCTGCGCATCGGGTTCCTGTCAAGGCATGCGCCTCGTGCTTCTACAAACGCACAAGGCGCGGATAGTAACCGAATTTGGTTACTGCATATACATGCCGCCGTTCACGTGCAGCGTCGTGCCCGTGATGTAGCCGGCCTGCGGCGACGCGAGGAACGCGACCGCATGCGCGATGTCTTCCGGGCTGCCGAGACGGCCGAGCGGAATCTGCGTCTTCAGCGCGGTCTGCTGCTCTTCGGGCAGCCCCTTCGTCATGTCTGTGTCGATAAAGCCCGGCGCCACGCAGTTCACGGTGATGCCGCGGCTGCCGATCTCGCGCGCGAGCGCGCGCGTCATGCCCGCGACGCCGGCCTTCGCGGCCGCATAGTTGATCTGCCCCGGGTTGCCGGCCGAGCCGACCACCGAGGTGATGTTGATGATGCGGCCGCCCTTCGCCTTCATCATCGGGCGCAGCACCGCGCGCGCGAGGCGGAACACCGCTTTCAGGTTGGTGTCGATCACCGCGTCCCAGTCGTCGTCCTTCATGCGCATCGCGAGCTGGTCCTGCGTGATGCCGGCGTTGTTCACGAGCACGTGCAGCGCGCCGAATTCCTTAACCGTGCCGTCGATCAGCGCTTCCGCCGCCGCCGCGTCGTTCACGTTGAGCACGGCGCCGCGGCCGTTCATGCCGGCTGCGTTAAACGCTTCGGTAATCGCGGCCGCGCCGCTTTCGCTGGTCGCCGTGCCGATGACCGTCGCGCCCTGGCGCGCCAATTCCATCGCGATTGCACGGCCGATGCCGCGCGATGCGCCCGTCACGATTGCGATCTGCTTGTCGAGAGTCTTTTCCATCTGTCAGTCCGGAGGCCCTTCGCAAAAGGCTGATTGATTCCTGAGGTGGGTCAGGCGCGGGCACGCCGCAGTCTTGCGGCTCCCCCGCCGACGGTGAAAACGCTCAGCCCGCCGCGACGAGCTTCAGCGTTTCTTCGAGCGATGCCGGATCGAACACCGACGCGCCAGTGAGATTGCCGTCGATACGCTTGGTCAGGCCGGCAAGGACCTTGCCCGGACCACATTCGATCACGTGCGTGACGCCCTGCGCGGCCATTGCCTGCACGCACTCGACCCAGCGCACCGGACCGGCTGCCTGACGCACGAGCGCGTCTTTGATGCCGGCCGGCTCGTTGACCACGGCGACGTCGATGTTGTTGATGACGGGAATCGACGGCACCTGAACGTCGACGCTCGCGAGGTACTCGCGCAACTGGTCCGACGCGGGCTTGAGCAGCGACGAGTGGAACGGCGCCGACACCGGCAGCGGCAGCGCGCGCTTCGCGCCCTTTGCCTTCGCGACTTCGCAGGCCTTCTCGACCGCAGCCTTGTGGCCCGCGATCACGACTTGCGCCGGCGCGTTGAAATTGACCGCTTCGACGACGCCCGCCGCCGACGCTTCCGCGCACACCGCGCGCACCGCGTCGTCGTCGAGGCCGAGAATCGCGGCCATGCCGCCGACGCCCACCGGCACCGCCGTTTGCATCGCCTGCGCGCGAAAGCGCACGAGCGGCACCGCGTCGCGGAATGCGAGCGCACCGGCGGCGACGAGCGCCGTGTATTCGCCAAGGCTATGGCCCGCGACGATCGCCGGCACCGGACCGCCGGCCTGCTGCCAGGCGCGATAAATCGCGTAAGCAGCGGTCAGCATGACCGGCTGGGTGTTGGTGGTGAGATTGAGATCTTCGGCCGGGCCTTCGGCGATCAGTTTGCCGAGGTCCTGATTGAGTGCGTCGGACGCTTCCTGAACCGTCTCACGCACGAGCGCGTGATCGGCGAATGCGTTGAGCATGCCAACCGCTTGCGAGCCTTGCCCAGGAAAAACGAACGCAAATTTCATATCGTCCCCAAAATCGGTTTAATCGGATGTGGCCGCGGCGAGCGGCTGCCGCATGGCGCGAGCAGCACGCTGGCCGCACGGGCGCTGCCAGCGGCGCGCCCCGCATGCGGCGATCAGTAGCGGATAACCGAGGCGCCCCACGTGAAGCCGCCGCCCACGCCTTCGATCAGCACGTTCTGGCCGCGCTTGATGCGGCCGTCGCGCACCGCGGCGTCGAATGCGAGCGGAATGGACGCCGCCGACGTATTGCCGTGCTCGCCCACCGTGACGACCATGCGTTCCTGCGGCAAGCCGAGCTTGCGGCAGGTGCTTTGCATGATGCGGATGTTGGCCTGATGCGGAATCAGCCAGTCGACCTGCTCGGCCTTCAGATTGGCTTTTTCGAGTGCTTCGACCGCAACCTTTTCGAGCACGTTGACGGCGAGCTTGAAGACCGCCTGGCCATCCATATGCAGGAACGCGCTGCCTGTCACCACGCCGCCGTTCACGTTGCCCGGCGTGCAGAGGATGTTCGAGTGGCTACCGTCCGCGTGCAATGCGCTCGCGAGCACGCCTGGCTCGTCGGACGCCTGCAGGATCACTGCGCCCGCGCCGTCGCCGAACAGCACGCAGGTGGTGCGGTCCTTGAAATCGAGAATGCGCGAGAACGTTTCCGCGCCGATCACGAGCGCAGTGCGATGCTGGCCGCTGCGGATGAAGCTGTCCGCCGTCGCGACCGCGTAGGCAAAGCCGGAGCAGACGGCCTGCACGTCGAACGCGGCGCCGTGGTTCTTGATGCCGAGCTTGTTCTGCAGCAGGCAGGCCGTGCTCGGAAACACGAAGTCGGGCGTGGAGGTCGCGACAATGATGAGGTCGATCGACTGCGGATCGATATCGGCCGCCTCGATCGCGCGCTGCGCGGCGATCAGCGCGAGGTCGCTCGTCGTGACATCGGGATCGGCGAAGTGGCGCGCGTGGATGCCCGTGCGCGCGACGATCCATTCATCGCTCGTTTCGACGCCCTGGCTGGCGAGACGCTCGGCCAGATCCTGATTGGTGACGCGGTTGGGCGGCAGGTAGCTGCCGGTGCCCAGCACGCGGGAATAGATTGTGGATTGAGCCATTATGCCTTCGAGGATTGCGCAGCGTAGGGCTCGGCCGGCTGGCCTGCGATCGGGCTTGCGTGGCCCGCACCGCTTGCGTCGCGCGCCGCCTGTTCGAGAGAACCCGCGTTCTCTTCCATCGCTCGCGCAAGGCGCTCCAGCACGCCGTTTTTGACGGCATCATACCCGCGTTTGATGGCCCACTCAAACGCATAGGCATCGGCGGAACCGTGGCTTTTGATCACGAGGCCGCGCAAGCCGAGCAGCGCGGCGCCATTGTATTGCCGATGATCGACGCGTTTCTTGAAACGCATCAATACCGGCAGCGCGAGCACCGCCATCACCTTGGTCAGCCACGAACGGCCGAACTCTTCCTTGATGATATTGGAGAGCATCTGCGCGAGACCTTCCGACGTCTTCAGCGCGACGTTGCCGACAAAGCCATCGCAGACGATCACGTCGACGGTGCCCTTGTAGATGTCGTCGCCTTCGACGTTACCGTGAAAGTTCAGGGTACTCGCGCGCAGCAGTTCGCCGGCGCGCTTGATGATGTCGTTGCCCTTGATGACTTCTTCGCCGATGTTGAGCAGGCCGATGGTAGGCCGCTCCTTGCCCTCGAGCGCAGACACGAGCGCGTGCCCCATCTCCGCGAACTGCAGCAGATGCTGCGGCTCGCAGTCGACGTTGGCGCCCAGGTCGAGCATCATCGTGTAGCCATGGGGATTGGGCAATGCGAACGCGATGGCCGGGCGTTCGATGCCCGGCAGCGTTTTCAGCACATAACGCGAGACCGCCATCAGCGCGCCGGTATTGCCGGCGGAAATGCAGGCTTGCGCCTCGCTTTCCTTGACGCGGTTCAACGCCACGCGCATGGACGAATCTTTTTTCTTGCGCAGCGCGACCTCGACCGGATCGTCCATTGCGACGACCTCGGTAGCAGATACGACGGTCAGCGCCGGCAGATCCTGAGCCTTCAACTTCTTCAGCTGCGCACGAATCGCGCTTTCAATGCCGACGAGCAGCAACTGCGCATCGGGATGCGAACGAACGAAGTTGACGGCAGCGGGAACGGTCACGGACGGGCCGTGGTCGCCTCCCATGCAATCTATCGTGAGCTTTACTGTCATGGAGTGCGACGAATTTCAGACGCTCTGCCTGGGAGCACAGCAAGCGCTAACGCGCCAACTGCGATCGATACAAAAAAGCGGCAGTTGAATGCCGCCTTCCTGTCGAACCGGGAAAATGTCAAGCGAGCCGATCGCCACGCGAAACGCCACAGGGCGCAACGCAGTGAACGATTAGTCGTTCTTCGTCTTGACGATTTTCTTGCCGCGATAGTAGCCGTTCGGGCTGATGTGGTGACGCAGATGCACTTCGCCCGTGCTCGGCTCGACGGCCAGCGGCGCTGCCGTGAGGAAATCGTGCGAACGGTGCATGCCGCGCTTCGACGGCGACTTCTTATTTTGTTGAACTGCCATGACTAACTCCTAAAAATTTTCCGAATTCTAACACAGCCCGATACGGTCTCCGCCACTAGCCGACTGACCAGGGCGCCCGCATCGCGCTCCCCTGCAACTGTTCAGTGCTTCCTGCCACCCGGCTCGTCGCGCTTGAGACTTTCGAGCGCCGCGAACGGATTGCGCCGCTCACCCGACTGCTCCGGCTCACCGCCTTCGCCCGCCTCGTCCTGCGCGGCTTCGTCGCCCTCGCCTTCGCTGCCGTCCACACCCGAGACAAGACTCTCGTGCACTTCAGGGCAGACCTCGTGCTTGGGCACAAGCGGCAAGGAAAGCAGCAACTCTTCTTCGATCAAGTCGATGAGATCGAACTGGCGCGAGCCCACGATCACCTCGACTTCATCCTCGTCGAGCGGAAACTCTTCGGCTTCCGCCTCCGTATTGACGATCCGGTAAGTTGCATCGACGTTGAACGTCTGCGAATACGGCGTCAAACATCGCTGACATTCGAGCCATGCGGCACCGTGAACCGCCATCCGCAGATAAGGCTGCGGACCTTCGGTGCCGTCGTCCTGCAATTCCGGCTGCGTCGTCCCTTCGGCCTGCCATGTGAACGCGGTATCGCGATCTGGCGCATCCGCCGGGACTTCGTTTAACATGCGCGGCAGTTGCGAGACGCGCACGACACCCGCGGCCTGGCGCCCGCTCCGCGTAAATTCGAACAGATCGAGTTCATGCGGGTCGGACAGACCTGCAGGTTTGCCAGGATGTTGAGTCATGTGCGCTCCTGCGTCGGCAAGCGTGTTGCCGGGGTGATCCGCGAAGGAAATCCACCGCGAAAATAAACCGGTGTGCGAGACAGCCCGCGAGGCTTGCGGCCGTTGCGTTGGCCTCTGCGTTTCAACCGGCTGTTCAACCCGCCGGCCGGCTTTCTTCAATCACCTTTCTTCGATCCTTCGCACAACTTCTGGAGCGCTGAAAGCCATCGAAAGCCACTGAACGCGCCCAAGCCCGTCGGCGCAAGCATACCGTGAAAAGCCCAAAATCATATCTGTTTTGTCTTTTCGAGTCAAACACTTAAGCCCGTACGCGCGCGAACTCCGCGCGGCCCAGTACGACCCGCCTCCCTAGCCGCCCGTCAATCATGTCAGATTCCCCCAAACGCCCGCCACGCCTGATTCTGGCGTCGAGTTCGCCATATCGCCGCGAACTGCTCGAACGCCTGCGTGTGCCGTTCGACGTCGTCGTGCCCGCCATCGACGAAACGCCGCTCGCGGGCGAAGCGCCCGAAGCAACCGCGTTGCGCCTGTCCGAAGCCAAAGCCCGCGCGGTCGCCAGCGGACTTGGCGCCGACGAGCACGCGCTCGTGATCGGCTCCGACCAGGTCGCCACTTACGACGGCCTGCAGATCGGCAAACCGGGCACGCACGACAAGGCACTCGCGCAATTGCAGGCGATGCGCGGCCGCGAAGTGCTGTTCCATAGTGCGCTATGCCTGTTCGACAACGCCACGGACAACGCGCAAAGCGTCGACGTGATCACCCGCGTGCGCTTTCGCGATCTGCCGGACGCCGCGCTCGACGCCTATCTGCGCGCCGAAACGCCGTACGACGTCGCCGGCAGCGCCAAATCCGAAGGGCTCGGCATCGCGCTGCTCGAGGCGATCCATTCCGACGACCCGACCGCGCTCGTCGGCTTGCCGCTGATCGCGCTGTCGAGCATGCTGCTCGCGGCCGGCTATCCGCTTCTGGGGGCTCGATGAACGGCACGCTCTATCTGATTCCCAATACGCTCGGCGAAGGCGACACGAACGCACTCGACGCCGTTCTACCCGCGCCGGTGCGTGCCCGCGCGGCGTCGTTGCACTATTACATTGGCGAAAACGCGAAAACCACGCGCGCATTTCTGAAGAAGGTCGGCACCGAACGGCCGATTCAGGCAATCGAGATTCGCGAGCTGAACGTCAATACGCCCGCGGGCGAGATCGACCGCCTGCTTGCCCCGCTGCTCGCGGGCACCGACGCGGGCCTCGTCTCCGAAGCCGGCTGTCCAGCGGTTGCAGACCCGGGCGCGCTGCTGGTGCGGCGCGCGCATGAGCGCGGCGTGAAGGTCGTGCCGCTGGTCGGACCGAGCTCGATCCTGCTCGCACTGATGGCCTCGGGACTCAACGGCCAGAGCTTCGCCTTCCACGGCTATCTGCCGGTCGACGCAGCGGAGCGTGCGAAGCGCCTGCGCGATCTGGAGCAGCAGTCGCGCAAAGGCAGGCAGACGCAGATTTTCATCGAGACGCCGTACCGCAACCGCGCGCTGCTGGACACCTTGCTCGCGACCTGCGCGCCGTCCACGCTCGTCTGCGTGGCGGTCGATCTGACGCTGCCGAGCGAAACCGTCGCGAGCCGCACCGTTGCCGACTGGAAGAAAAAGCCGGAGATCGATCTGCACAAGCGGCCGGCCATTTTCCTGATTCTGGCGGCCTGAGCGCAACGATCCGGGGGCAGTTGTCCCGGTCGGCAGGCAGGAAATTTGCCGCGATATAAGCAGAAGCCGCGCAATCGTCGCCGATTGCGCGGGCTTTTCGCAGACTTCCGATCATTGGCAGACCTGCGGCAGAACAGTCCGCGCTCAGTGCAGATTCACCTTCGCACCGAGCGCCATCGCCCGAACCGCACCCGCGCCTACCGCCGCGCCGAACTTGCGCGCAACACGATCCGTAATGCTTTCTTTTACCGTGTAATCGACGATATCCGGCGCTTTGAAGATTTCGCGCGCGACGTAATCGGGATCGCCGAAACCATCGGCAAGACCCAGCTCGACGCTCTTCTGCCCCGTCCAGAACAGGCCCGAAAACATGTCCGGCGTCTCATGCAGACGCTTCCCGCGCCCCTCGCGCACCGCGTCGATGAACTGCGCATGAATCTGATCGAGCATATCTTGCGCATGTTCGTTCATCTTCGGCGTTTCAGGCGAGAACGGATCGAAAAAACCCTTGTTCTCACCCGACGTATGCAGCCGGCGCTGAACCCCGAGCTTGTCCATCAAGCCAGTAAAGCCGAAGCCCTCCATCAGTACGCCGATCGAACCGACGATGCTCGCCTTGTCGACATAGATCTTCTCGGCCGCCGCAGCCGCATAGTAGCCGCCCGACGCGCACATGTCGCCGACCACGACGTAGAGCGGAATCGACGGATATTTGCCGCGCAAGCGGCGGATTTCGCTATTGATGATGCCCGCCTGCACCGGACTGCCGCCCGGGCTGTTGCAATAGAGAATCACACCTGCCGTGTCGGAATCCTCGAACGCGGTATCGAGCGCGGTATTGATATCTTCGGCGTTTGCATTCGTATCGGCAGCGATTTCGCCATCAAGTGTCACCATCGCCGTATGACGGCCGGTGGTCGCAACCCTCTCGCCAGAGAAGTTGACCGCGCCCCATACGACGAATGCGAACACGGCCAGCAGCACGAACCGGAAGAAAATGCGCCAGCGGCGTGCCGCGCGTTGCTCGTTGATCGCCGCGAGCGCAATACGCTCGAGTGCGGCACGCTCCCAGCCCGGTTCGCCGGCAGGCGTGCGGGAACGGCCACTCGGGGTGGGATCCGGGGTGGGATCTTTCGTCTCGGGAGTCAAATTATCGGACATGCGGGCAAGGGAAAGGTTGAGAGAAAGGGACAATCAAGGCGTAGCGGGCAGCAATTCGCCGTCAGGCAGCCAGAATACCGCGCTTCCTTCGGGCGTATGGCGCTCCTCGACCTGCACCGGACGCAATCTGCCGCCGCGGCACGGTCCACCCACGCATTTGCCGGTATCTGGCGCGTAAATCGCGCCATGTGTCGCGCACATCAAATATAAACCGGACGATTCGAAAAACTGCCCTTCCGACCAGTCGAGCTCCATCGGCACATGGGCACAGCGGTTCAGATAGCCATAAGCGCGGCCATCGTAGCGGATGAAGAACACCACGACATCGTGACCGCCAAGCCGCGCCTCGTGCCGGATACCTACCCCGCCGTCGACCAGCTCGTCCGCCGCGCAAATACGCACGGCCTGGACCGCACCAGTAGCAGCTGCGCCCGCCCCATCGCCACTCATGCGTTCTCCCGCAGCCAGCCAGACAGATCGCTCACGCTCGAAGCGACGAATTTCGGTGCCATGGCGCTCAGCGAGTCGGCCGGATGCGCGCCGTAAGTCACGCCGATCCCGGCCACGCCGGCATTGATCGCCATTTGCAGGTCATGCGTCGTGTCGCCAACCATGACCGTGCGTACCGTATCCTGCCCCAATTCGCGTGTCAGTTCGTGCAGCATCGCCGGATGCGGCTTGGAGAACGTTTCGTCGGCGCAGCGGGTGCCGTCGAACAGGCTCGTCAGGCGCGACTGGTCGAGCGCACGGTTCAGCCCCACGCGGCTCTTGCCGGTCGCCACGCCGAGCAGATAGCCCTGTTCGCGCAAGTCCTGCAGCATCTCCCGCACGCCCGGGAACAGCTCCGTGGTCTGATCCTTCACCAGATAGTGAAAGCGATAGCGCTCGGCAAGACGCGGATAGTCGGCCGGATCGAGCGTTGGCGCGGCCAGTTGCAGCGCGTCGCGCAAACCGAGGCCGATCACGTAACTCGCGGCTTCGTCGGCGGGAACCGGCAAACCCATATCGCGGCACGCCGCCTGGATACTGCGCGTGATATGCACGGTCGAGTCCATCAACGTGCCGTCCCAGTCAAACACGATCAGATCAAATTGCTCTCTAGCCATGCGATGTCGTCTCCGGGTCGAACCCCGTGCGTAATTCGTTGAGTTGGGCGATAAAACCGCGGCAGTCGGCCGGCAACGGCACTTCCAGCTGCAAAGGCGCGCCGGTGGCCGGGTGCGCGAGCTTCAGCCGGTACGCGTGCAAAAACATGCGCTTGAGGCCCGGCTTCGCGTTGGCGCGCGCAAGCGCCTTGTTCAGCGCGAAATCGCCGTATTTGGCGTCGCCGACGATCGGTAGTTCCAGATGCTGCAAATGGACGCGAATCTGATGCGTACGCCCTGTCTTCAGTTCGGCTTCGAGCAGCGCGTATTCCGGCCAGCGATCGACGAGGTTGAAGACCGTATGCGACGCGAGTCCGTCCGGCTGCACGCGCACACGGCGCTCGCCGTCCGGCGTCATGTACTTGTGCAACGGCGCCTTGACCGCGCGACGGCGGCCCCAGTCGGCCGCCCACTCGCCGTGGACGCACGCGTAGTAGCGCTTGTCCATCTGGTTCTCGCGAATCTGCTCGTGCAGGTTGACGAGCGCGGCGCGTTTTTTCGCAAGCATCAGGATGCCCGAGGTCTCGCGATCGAGCCGATGCACGAGTTCGAGGAATTTCGCCTGCGGCCGTGCCCCGCGCATCTGCTCGATCACACCGAACGCGACGCCACTGCCGCCATGGACCGCCACGCCGGCCGGCTTGTCGATCACGAGCAGATGCTCGTCTTCGAAAATGATGTTGAAACCGCCGCTCGGCACCGGCACATGGGCGGGCGCCTCGCCCTGCTGCGCGACGCGGATCGGCGGCACACGCACGAGGTCGCCGAGTTCGAGCCGGTATTGCGCGTCGATCCGCCCCTTGTTCACACGCACTTCGCCGCTGCGCAGGATGCGGTAAATATGGCTCTTCGGCACGCCCTTGCAGACGCGCAGCAGGAAGTTGTCGATGCGCTGGCCGGCCGAGCCGTCGTCGATTTCGATCAGCGAAACCTGGTCGCTCGCCACCGCGCTTGCAACCGGTCTCTGGGATGTTTTGCCTAACTCTTTCATTCTGAATATAATTTGCCCAGCAGTCTGCGGCGGCCGGCGCAGTGTCCGCACAGCGTCCGGATTGCAGGTGGATTGCGCGAGCGCAAGCGATAAACCGTTATTTTACTTGCGCCGGGGTCTGGTTGCTCACCCTGAAAATGAGATGCAACAAGTTGCACGCACGAAGTCCGCACCCGGCAGGGACGGCGCCCACAGGCGCGTTCGGTCAAGGTCGGCTTCGACGGTAACGGAAATTTGGTAAAAAAGAATTTAACTTCCAGCTTCGCGTTTCGGGTGGCATGACGCCCTGCTGTACGAAGCTGCAAGTCGCGAAAATACGGCGTGCGCCCAAGGCGTCTTGTAGAAAGTACAAGACATGGCGACGTCAAAATGAGGCGAGACACCCCCAGCAGGAAAAGACGCGCCGCCTGCGCGAACTTCCCGCTGCGGCTTGACCGCAGCTTTCGGCCTCTGCCCGCGCGCCTGGTTGGCGCACCGGCAAGGCAGAACGAAGGCTGATGAAGGTCGGCCGGCAGAACCCGCGGCGTGTCGGGTCATTATTTGAAGCCGTGTTCGCATGTGCCCTGCGGCACCGCGCCCATTTTTGACGGGCCGGGCCCTTCTCAGGCAATTCTCCCGCCATTTTTCCCGCTCCAGCGTGCTTGTGAAAACACAATAAGACGCGGCACGCCTGCCCTCTTTGCTCTCGCGACTGACAACCGCGCAGCTGGGCCGGCGAGGCTGCTCTGGAGTCGTTCAATGAAACGAATGTTGTTCAACGCGACGCAGCAGGAAGAACTGCGCGTCGCCATCGTCGATGGGCAAAAACTCATCGATATCGACATCGAAACCGCCGGCCGCGAACAGCGCAAAGGCAATATTTACAAAGGCATCATCACGCGCATCGAGCCGTCGCTCGAAGCCTGCTTCGTCAACTACGGCGAAGACCGCCACGGCTTCCTGCCGTTCAAGGAAGTCGCCCGCCAGTACTTCCGCGACGGCGTCGACATGCGTTCCGCACGCATCCAGGACGCGCTGAAGGAAGGTCAGGAACTGATCGTCCAGGTCGAAAAGGAAGAGCGCGGCAACAAGGGCGCGGCCCTGACCACGTTCATCTCGCTCGCCGGCCGCTATCTGGTGCTGATGCCGAACAACCCGCGCGGCGGCGGCGTGTCGCGCCGGATCGAGGGCGACGACCGTCAGGAACTGCGCGAAACCATGGCGCAGCTGCAACTGCCGGAAGGCATGAGCATCATCGCGCGTACAGCCGGCATCGGCCGCAGCGCCGAAGAGCTGCAGTGGGACCTGAACTACCTGATGCAGTTGTGGCGCGCGATCGAAGCCGCGTCGCAAAGCGGCACGGCCGGCCAGCCGATGCTGATCTATCTCGAATCGAGCCTCGTGATCCGCGCGATTCGCGATTACTTCCAGCCCGATATCGGCGAAATCCTGATCGATACGACCGAAATCCATGACCAGGCGCGCGCCTTCATGGACATCGTGATGCCGGACAACGTCGGCAAGGTGAAGCGCTACCACGACGACGTGCCGCTGTTCTCGCGCTTCCAGATCGAGCACCAGATCGAAACCGCGTACTCGCGCACGGTGCCGCTGCCGTCGGGCGGCGCGATCGTGATCGACCACACCGAAGCGCTCGTCGCGATCGACGTGAACTCGGCGCGCGCGACCAAGGGCGCGGACATCGAGGAAACGGCCGCGCGCACGAACCTCGAAGCCGCCGACGAAGTCGCCCGCCAGCTGCGTCTGCGCGACCTGGGCGGCCTGATCGTGATCGACTTCATCGACATGGAATCGGCCAAGAGCCAGCGCGAAGTCGAGCAGCGTCTGAAAGACGCGCTCAAGCACGACCGCGCCCGCGTGCAGATGGGCAAGATCTCGCGCTTCGGCCTGATGGAACTGTCGCGCCAGCGTCTGCGCCCGGCCCTGTCGGAAGGCAGCCACGTCACGTGCCCGCGCTGTAACGGCACGGGCCATATCCGCGATACAGAATCGTCCGCGCTGCAAGTGCTGCGGATCATTCAGGAAGAAGCGATGAAGGAAAACACCGCGGCGATCCACTGCCAGGTGCCGGTCGAAGTGACCGCCTTCCTGTTGAACGAGAAGCGCGCCGAAATCAACAAGATCGAGTCGCGTTTCAAGGTCAATGTCGTGCTGATCCCGAACAAGCACCTCGACACGCCGCACTACAAGCTCGAACGTCTGCGCCACGACGACGCGCGCCTCGACGATCCGCGCGCATCGTGGAAGATGGCCGAAGAAGCGGCCCGCGAACTCGAATCGGAAACCGGCTACAGCAAACGCGCCGAGGAAGTGAAGCCGAAGCAGGAAGCGGCGGTCAAGGGCATCACGCCCGAGAAGCCGGCGCCGAGCGCGCCGGTCCGCCCGGCGGCCGCCCCGGCTCCGGTCGCGGTGACGCCGGCGAGCGGCGGCTTCATCGGCTGGCTGAAGAATCTGTTCGGCATGCAGCCGGCTGCTCCGGCACCGGCCGCGCCGGCCACGACCGACAAGCAGCAGGCCCGTCCGCAACGCGGCGAGCGTACGGAGCGCGGTGAGCGCACCGGCGAACGTGGCGGCGATCGCAACCGCAACCGCCGTGGCGGCGCAGGCGGCCGTGATACGGCAGGACGCGGCGAAGGCGTGAGCGGCGGCCGTCAGGCACAAGGTCAGCAACCGTCGCAGCGTCGCGAAGAACGCGAAAGAG